>CAZZPW010000017.1:0-16773 GCA_964655825.1 uncultured Candidatus Saccharibacteria bacterium | reverse complement strand
CTGTCTAGGTCGACGTTACCGTAGACTGAGGCTTCGTCGTCTTCGACGTCGATAGCGCGAAGGGTTTCTACCTCGACACGGGCGTTGCTCGTCGATTCGCCGAGTACACGTGGTGTTTGGTACTGGTAATTGTAACGATACTGCGGAGTCTCAATGTAGTACCCTTGCTGTGGGCTCTGCATAAGGGCTAATTGCGCAAGCAGTCGATAAATTTCATTAATAAGTTGCTCTCGGGTTTGGTCGTAGGTTTGCGCCTGCGCAGCCATTGGCACGGCGCTGAGCGCCAATACTACGGCTGCACACACACCAACCACGAAGTGTTTGGTATATTGCATAGTCATATACCTACTATACGACCACAAGTGAGCTCAAAAAGCAATACCTTCGTTAGCGGCGTTGCCAGGCTGTGTCTTGCCGCACCAAAAGCTCGGACGCGCGGTCGGGTTCGGACATAATCTCATAGACGAGCTTCTCGCCTCGAATCCCCTGCGAAGCTTTGACGAGGAGGATATCGTCACGTCTGAGGAGTGTCTGTACCTCACTACTCGCCCGGTCAATGCTATCGTACTGGCGAATATGCTTCTCTGACATGCCGTGCGCGAGCGCACCACTAGCTATTTTGCGGGCACGCACACCAACCGTAATCAGTTCATCGCAGCAGGTAGCGGCCAGCGCACCGATTTTTTCGTGTTCAGCAGTCGAAAAGTGCCCCAATTCGAGCATATCGCCTAAAACAGCTATTTTACGGTGACTACCTTTAAGTTCTTTGAGGGCTAGCAGTGCCCGCTCGGCCGCGGTTGGAGACGAGTTATAGGTATCGTCGATAATCAGACTATGTTTAAGACCGGGGATGATGCGCATACGCCCCGCTGGCGGTTGGTGCTCAGCCAGAGCTTCTACCGACGCACTGATGGGTATCTCAAACTGTGTTGCAACCGCTACTGCAGCCGCGTAATTATACGCGTGCTGGACACCCAGCGAGCCGTTAACAACAAGCGCGTGCGTGCTGTTGAGGTGCGTAAGTGTAAACTCGAGACCAGCCGCCACCCCGTCGTTGTACACCACCTGATCCGCCGAAGCGGTAAACTGTGAAAGTGAGTACCGGCTAAAGCCAATGCTTGTCTGGGGCAATTCGGTTATGACACTGCGGATTTGTTCGTCATCGTGATTGTAGATGAGTGTACCGTCAAGCGGAAGCGCGTTAACAAGCTGCATCTTCTCGGCCGTGACAGCCGCCGGTGAGTCGAAGTACTCAACGTGCACCGGAACGTCCGGCAAGCGGGTCAGTACGACCAGGTCGGGCGTAATCCACTCGCAGAGGCGCGCCATATCACCCGGCCGATCGACCCCCATTTCAAGTACGAGCACATCGGGGTACTCACCGGGGTACGCGACAATGAAAAACCCATCGATGATGTTTTTTAGCCACCCAAACGGATTGCTCCAGGCGTTTTTAAGGCCGAGCACCGTCAGCGGCACCCCGAGTTCTGAGTTAAAACTTTTTTCGCTCTTGCGCGCGTGCGTGTGATGTTTGAGTATGGCATAGAGAGCGTCTTTAGTAGACGTTTTACCAACACTACCGGTAATCGCAATGATAGTGGGTTGGGTGCGCCGGAGTAAAAGGGCTGCCTGCCAGGTAAGGATGCGGACAATAACGGTTTTAAAGAGTGACTTCATAAGATTATCGATCGGGGGCTACCGCGTAGTAATTAATCAAAAAGCGGGTAATGTCCATAAATGGTTCGGTGAGTGTCTCAGACGCATAGCGTACACCCTTTGGTTCTACAGTATACAAGAAAACCAAGAACTCGGGATTGTACGCCGGAAAGTAGCCGAAAAAGGAGTGTAAGTAGCGGTCGTCGTAGTAGCCACCATTGACACTATCGGCAATTTGAGCCGTGCCCGTTTTAGCGGCAATCGTGTGGTTTGGCAGTGCAACGGTTCCGTTGCGCAGTGCGTCGTCGACCACACTCGTAAGCATGCGCGATATCTCCTCGCTCGTCTCGGAGGAGAACACCTGTTGGTCGTTTGGGTACGTCACGTCGCGCAGTGTACCGTCCTCGTACTCAACGTGTTGCACGAGATGAGGTGTCACTAGTCGACCGCCGTTCGCTAAGGTTGAGAGTGCGCGCACCGTGCCCACTGGTGTCAGGGCGATACCCTGCCCAAACGACGCTGTGGCGTACTCGACGTCACGGGGTGAATTTAAGTTACTCACTAATCCAAAGGCTTCGTTAGGTAAGTCGATGCCCGTCTCACTACCGAGTTTCAGATTGAGAAAATACTCACGAAACCGCTCTTTGCCCATCGTATCAACAATGAACGCCACCCCCGTGTTAAGTGACTGGTTGAGCACTTCTTGCATGTTGACCGTTCCGCGACCTTTACCGTCGAAGTTACCGATGGTAAAGGTATCGAGCTCGAGACGGCCCGAGTCGTAGTACGTGGTGTTGGGGGCTATCGCGCCGGCATCGAGACCAGCCGCTACCGTCAGAGGCTTTATAATCGAACCCATCTCGTAGACGTTTTCGACTAACGGGTTTTGAAAATCGGTTATCGATGCACCTTCGCGGTTGTTGAGGTCAAAGGTTGGCACGGCGTCGAGCGCGTAGATAGCGCCCGTTTGTGGATTCATGATGATCCCGCCAGTGATGCGGCTGCTCCACTGCTCGTTCGTTTGCTCGAGCGTTTGCTGCAAGAGTCGCGATACGGTCGGTTCCAAACTGGTCACAATATGACCAGGCCGGGGACCACCGAGGTCAGATTCGTCTACCAGTAGATCGCCCAGGGTAGAAAAGATTTCGGCAAAAAAGTCAACCGAGAGGGTTTCTGGGTCACGGTTAAGGATATCTTCGTAGTAGCGTTCCAGGCCATAGCGTCCCGTTGGAAACGGGCTGTCAGCGTCAAAACCGGTGAAGCCAATTGTCCGCGCGGCGAGTGTCTCGCCCGGATAGTAACGCCACTGGTTTTGGTAGAGAAATAGGCCATCAATGTCGGCGGCGGCAATTGCGTTCGCTGCTTCTTCGGGCAGTGCCTCTGCCAGTTCAACGTAGGTTCGGTCGGGTAACGTTGCCCGGGTACGAAAGAGCGCTTCGTCCAGCTGTACGTGCGGTGCGATAGCGGTCCACGCTGCTGCCACATCGGTGAGCACGGTTGGATCGACGGCGAGCACATATCCTCCCCGGACCGTGGCGGCCGACACCCGCTCTCCTTCGCGGGTGGTCATAAAGATACTACCTCGATCGTACACGTCTTGCACCGTGTGCACATACTGCTGTTCTGCCCGCGCAACGTACTGGTCGTGGTTGAGCACTTGAATTTGATAGAGTCGAGCTACCAAAATCACCGCCAAAGTAAGTATGACGGTGGTGATAATGCGAATTCTCAGTATTGCGCGCGTGCGGAGCGTCATGGCTGTAGCGTATCACGAACAACGAGCGCTGTGTCACCACGTTGCAAGAATATCTTGTCGGGCGTCGTTACAAACCCAGGTAACGCTGCCACCCGTTCACTTACAGCGTGCTGCGCCTTAATATACTCAGTCTCCAGAGCAGCAATTTTAGTATTTACTTCTTTAATAGACTGGGTCGTCTCTTTACGGACAACCACGTGCATAACCGTTGCGCTTAGAAGATACATATACACGACAGTCAGACAGAGTAAAACACCACTGGCCAGCATGAGGAGGCGTTTTTCTTTATGAATTTGTTTACAAATTGGGCTCATAGTTTTTCGATAGTCCGTAGTTTTGCGCTGCGGGCCCGAGGGTTACTGGCCACTTCAGCTGGGGTGGGGACGATTGGTTTTTTGGTCACCAGTACCCCTTGATGATCGTGTGCGTACGCCTTGAAGCGCTGTTTGACCAAGCGATCTTCAAGACTATGAAACGTAATGATGGCGAGACGACCGCGGGGCGCCAGGAGTGCAAATCCCTGCGCGATAAGATCCTCCAGGGCACCGAGCTCGTCGTTAACGACGATACGAATGGCCTGAAAGGTCTTTGTCGCCGGGTGAATAGCGTGTCGTCGCCGAAATGCCGGTACGGCTTGGGTAACGATTGCTGCCAGTTGAGCGGCGGTTGTGATTGGTGCTTGGCTGCGCGCTGTCACGATAGCGGCTGCTATGCGGCGAGCTGCGCGCTCTTCACCGTAGGCGTAGATGATGTCGGCCAGATTCTCCTCTTCCCAATCGTTGACCACATCTGACGCAGTAAAGACGTGCGTCGTCGGGTCACCGAAGGTCATTAGGAGTGGCTCATCAGAATGAAAGCTAAAGCCTTTTTGCCCAGCCTCAAATTGCTCACTCCGCCAACCTAGGTCGGCTAGTATGCCATCTGCAGTTTCTATGTGCTGTGCTGCCAATGTCTCGTGGAGAGTGCGAAAATTGGCGCACACTAACGTGTGTCGAGAATCGGTGGCTGGATTGACGGCGATGGCGCTAGGGTCGACATCGAGACTTACCAACCTACCCTGCGGTGGAAGCGTAGCTAAGATAGCCGCACTGTGCCCCCCACTACCGTACGTGCAATCGACGATGACTCCGGCGCGCTCTACGGGTAGCGCCGCAATTGCTTCGTCTTTCAGTACCGTAATGTGGGCCATAGCAGGAGTTGTGGCGGCTGCCCACGACCACGATGGGTGGTCAGGTGTTATGTTGGAAGGTTACAGAATACCGATATCGCCCAACTTCTCGGCTAAGGTGTCAGCCTCGGCTTCGATTTGTGACTTATAGGTATTCCAACGTTCCTCATCCCAGATTTCTACACGATCATGGATTCCGGCTAACACGACCTTGGCGTCGAGCTTGGCAAAATCTTTTAAGAAATCAGGAACGAGAATTCGTCCATTCTTGTCTATTTCTACTTCAGTCGCTCCCGACAAAAAGAAACGGTTGAAGCTTCGCGTGTCCGCCTGACCTAGTGGCAGTTGACCAATCTTTTCGGTGATCTTCTGCCACTCTCTCAGGGGATACACAAAGAGACAGTTGTCGAGTCCGCGAGTGAGAACCACACTACCACCAAGTTCTGTGCGCCATTTAGACGGCACAGACAGCCGTTTCTTGGTGTCCAACGTGTGTGTGTACTCACCGATTAGCATATTCGACTCCTGAGTTAATCTGGGCACCAGCCACGATTATCGCGGTAAATCGTGACCGTGGCCCAGATTAACTCTCTCGTATAGTTACTAGGGATTCTAGCAGCTATACCACTATCTCCCACCACGTAGGTATTATAGACCACTTTCTCCCACTAGACGACACAGTTGTCCCCAGATATACAAAAACCGCCTGTAGGCGGTGTACTATTCTCGCTGGACTAGTTCTTAATCGTGTTTTGGCTTCATTAGTGGGAATAGCTGGGTCTCGCGGAGTGGTTTATCGACCAAAAAAGCGAAGAAGCGCTCGCCAAAACCAAAGCCACAGGTAGGCGGCATGCCGTGCTCAAGCATCTCAACAAACTCCCAGTCAGGCATCATGGCCTCCTCGTCGCCACTCTCGAGAAGTTTTTGCTGCACCTTAAAACGCTCGGCTTGGTCGATGGGGTCATTGAGCTCGCTATACCCTCGCCCCACTTCGCTCCCCGCAATAATGGGCTGAAACATCTGCACGACCTGCGTACCTGGTACTTGCTTGGCCAGCGGGCCGACGATGAGCGGATGGTTAATTAAAAAGGCGGGCCCCGCAATCTGTTTGCGGCAGTACTTCCACAACGTATCGGTGAGGCGCTCCCGGTTCTCTCCGTCAAACTCGATACCGAGCTGGGCGGCTCGAGCAGACATTTCTACCTCGGTGGCGGTGGTCACGTTAATGCCCGTTTGCCGCTTAATCTCCTCGACATAGTCGATTTCATACCACTCATCGGCCAAATCGAAGGTAAACCCACGCGTCGTGAACGTCGTTGTACCAAACACTTCCTGGGCAATGTGTCGATAGAGTTCTTGGACTACCTGCATACCAGCGCGGTAATCGGCGTACGCCCAGTAAAACTCAAGGTTGGTAAACTCTTGCAAGTGCTCAGGACTGCTCCCCTCGTTGCGGTACGCGCGACCTATCTCAAACGTCTTGGGGAAACCAGCGGCCATCAGTCGCTTCTGCCACAACTCACCAATCGAAATACGCAGGTACACGTCCATATCAAAGTCGTGGTGGTGTGTCCGAAACGGGCGTGCCTCTGCCCCACCGGTGGTCACTTCTAGCGTGGGTGTTTCCACTTCAAGAAAACCACGTTCAGTTAAAAAACTACGGGTCGCGTGCCAAAAGGCGGCTTTTTTTCGGAACAACTCTTGTCGCTCGGGGTTAAGGAGAAGGTCGAGGTGACGATTGCGGTAGCGCTCGTCGTCATCTTTAATACCAAAGTGTTCAGTGGGGATATTTTGAATCGCTTTGGTGAGCACGTGCCAGGTCTGAGCAGCAACTGCCTCAGCCCCTCGCTTGGTTACAAAGGGTACACCGGTCACCTCGATAAAATCACCCGGGTCGATGGCATCATTGAGTAGCTCAAACAGCTTTAAGCCAAGCTCGTCGCGCGCGAAAAAGATTTGCATACGCGCAGTGCCATCATACAGGTCGGCAAAGGCTGAGCCGCCGTGGCGACGAAGTGCCATAACGCGACCCGCTACCGTTACCGTCGTGTCGTCGTCGACCAGGGTGTCGAACCCGCTCAGTACAGTCTCGAGCGAATGGGTGCGCTCACTGGCGGCAGCGTACGGATTCATACCCGCCGCAACGAGTATGTCTCGCTTGCGCAGGCGATCTTGGCGGATTTCGTCGAGGGCAGACATAGTAGAGCTATCCTAACGCAGATTCAGCCGAACGTCTATTTCTACATTCGACCAATCGCTCAAAGTCGAATAGGTGCGTGAGATGCGCGGCGTGCAAACAAAAAGCCGCGAGTGGGGCTTGAGCCCAGCGAGCGGCTTTTTTTGTGTAGCGCAACAAAGCAGATTACGTGCTTATTCGACTTTGAGCAGTTTATACTTCTGCTTACCATTCGGCGTCTCAAACTCAATCTCTTCCCCTTTCCCTTTACCCATCAACGCTTCACCGAGTGGTGAGAGGTATGAGAGTTTCTTGTCGTGGATGTTGGCCTCTTCTGAGCCGACGATGGTGTAGCAAATGTTACCTTTGTCACCGGTTTTTTGGATACACACCTCGGAACCAAGCCCCACCACATCGCTCTTATCATGAGAAACAATCTTTGCCTCTTTAATAACCTGCTCGAGGTGAGAAATTCTCTCCTCAATAGCGGCTTGCATGTCGCGGGCCTCTTGGTACTCGGCGTTCTCGGAGAGGTCACCGAGGCTGCGGGCATACTCGAGTGACTCGGCCACTTCTTTACGACGGACGGTCTTAAGGTGCTCCAATTCTTTTTTAAGTTCGGCGAATTTTTCTGAGGTCAGGTAGGCTTGCTGATCGTTCATAGACTAGTTTCGTTACTAACGTGACCTCAATTATACGCAGAACGACACCGGGGTCAAACCGGGGATAATTATTCCTCGCTCTGCGGCGCAATGTAAGCTGGTCGGTACTCAGCCATCCAGTCAAACACCTTCCCCATCACCGTCGTTCCACCGAGCCGGTTTTCGTACGGTGCATTCTCCATCAGCATGATAAAGGCGTACCGTGGTTCTTCGTAGGGCCAATATCCAGCGGCCCAGGTATTGAGGCGGGCTTTAGCGAAGTCAAGCTCGGCCGTACCCGACTTGGCCGCTATTGCGACGTCGGCGCGCTCTAACGAGCGCGCCGTACCGCCCGGGTAGTTCGTGGTCATGTGCATACCCTCGGCAACAACAGCTAGGGCATCCGGATCGAGATTGAGTTCGACGTACTCGCCGACAGTATCTTTCTGGAGGTGCGGGGTAAACAATTTACCGCCGTTACCAAGCGCAGCGTAGGCGACGAGCATTTGGAGAGGTGTGGTCTGCCAACCATACTGACCGATAGACGTAAAATAGGTGTCGCCCAGACGCCAATCATCGTCGAATACTTCGGCTTTCCAAGCTGGCGTGGGCAGTGTCCCGGTTTGTTCGTTGGCGAGCACGATGTCAGTCGTATCACCAAAACCAAACCGTTTCATATACTCACTCATTTTGGTAATCCCTAACCCTGCCTGGTCTTGAAACCCACCTCCGATAATATAGAAGTACACGTTTGAGGAGAATGCGATTGCCTCGCGCATATCCATCACTCCGTGCGCGCGCCAGTCACGGAAAATCGATGGTTGACTGGGAGTATAGGGGTTAGGAATTACTATCTCACCGGTACTGACTATCGTCGTATCGGGAGAAATAATATTTTCGGCTAACGCGGCGTACGCTACGAACGGCTTTACAATTGAGCCCGGTGTGTAGGCGCCCGCTACGACTTTATTTAAAAACGGAAACCGTTCGTCTTGGTTGTATTGCGCTATGAGTTCGCGGTCGTCGCCATCTGCCATTACTTCGGGGTCATAGGAGGGAAAGCTGGTTAGGGCGATAATTTCACCAGTCGTGATGTCCATAATCGCGCCGGCTCCGCTGCGAGAACCAGATTGCGCGGTGGAGGTCGCGATAATTTGATACATCGCCTCGGAGAGCTCTGCATCAATGGAGAGCGTCAGTGGTGCACCAGCTTGTGGCGACTCTACGGCGTACTCGGTCAACCGATCACCATGAGCGTCGACCTCGATAAGTCTTTGCCCGTTAGTACCAGCCAGCTGCTCGTTATAGGAACTCTCAACTCCATTACGGCCAACGTACTCGGTGCGAAAGTAGAAGCCTTGGCGATCCTTTTGCGGGTAGCTAACGTAGCCTAAGAGCTGCCCCATCCCCAACCGATCGGTATAGGCGCGGACGGGAAAGTCGTACAGGTCTCCATAATCTTCTTCGTTCCAGACAACCAGCTCACCGTGACGATCGAATATGACCCCGCGCTCGGCGATAATAACGTCCTCGCGGACACTATTGTTTTCACTCACTGCTCGATGCTCTGCCCCCGCCACTACTTGTAAAGTAAAGAGCTGGTACAGAAACCCTATTGCAATCAGCCCGAAGACACCAGCAACAAAGTACACGTTGCGGCGTGCGAGTGGCAGCTCCATTTTACCCTCCAAGCGTTGCTGGTTTAATGCCGACACATTTACGGCGTCGAGTAAGACTTCATCAATATCAACATCTCGTTGTGGTATAAACCGTCGCATCTACGTAGTATAAAACACTAATCGACGTTGTACGAACGGAATCGTCACCACCGCCACGAGTGCTGCCAGGGTGAGGTACGGTACTGGTGCCAGATAATACCAATCGATGAGAATTGCTAACCCTACCGGCACCACTGGACCAAACCAAAACATATACGCCCAGAGTAAACTGATTGCCACTATGGGCGGACTCCAAAATAGCGCGATACTTATGAGGAGGATGCGAAATAGTACCAGCATACGATTTATTCAGTACTAACCGACGAGGTGGTGGCGGTCGATGAGGTGGCGGTCGACGTACTTGATTCAGGAATGTCGACCAACACACCCTCCGGAACGGGTACGGTAAAATAATCTGCCCGAGTGCGGGCGACCGTCTCACGCGCCTGCTCAAAATCTATCGTTGTAAGCGGCTGTGTGCCCACCAGTACGTACTGAAGAGAACGGAGCGCTACCGGTAGCTGTACAAACCCGAACTGCTCTGGTCGCGTAGCTTCAGTCTCGATGTGGGTAATCGACCCGAGAATACCCAGCCCAGCCGCAGGGACAGAAACCGGGTTACCGACCGCCAAGGGAATCCCTTGCGGTACCCCGACCCGCACAATGCCACCGCCCTGCCCGACTGCAGTTGTATAAATATCAGGGCCAAAGATGAAGACCGTGCTGGCAACCCCAGGGTCTGATATCAGGGTAACCACACTTTGTCGTTTCGTTACCTGAATAACGCGCCCGATGAGTACATTCTCTCCTCCAAACACAGGAGCATCGACGACAACGCCATCGCGAGTACCGCGGTTAATAACTAGTCGGTCATACGGGCTCAGTGGTGGTTGCTGGAGAATCCGCGCACTAACGAGCGTGCTCGTTGCATACCCCAACTGAGCACGTAACTGCTCGTTCTCAGCCCGAAGCGCTGCCACCACATCATCTTGTGCTGCCTGTAATGCCAGTGTATCGCGTAATTGTGCTTCTTCCGCCACGAGGGCGGCGCGTGAGCGTAGGTACATCGGAATTACCGACTCACTTTCGCGCACCCAGCGCTCCACCAGCGAGATGGGCTGCAGCACGTAGCTGGCCACAGTCGAAGCAGCGCGGGGTACTACAAATCCAATCGCCAATGCGATGAGTAGTAGTATCGCCAACGCACGAGTACGTTTAGTCGATGAGTTGCGGCGATAGTTCCCCTTCGTTGTCGACCAGTATTTCTTCATAGATTGATAATTGTTCAAGGACGATACCGGTTCCACGAACCACTCCCCGTAATGGGTCAGGTACGACAATGACCGGTACTTGCAACACCTCTTCGAGCAGTGGCGCAAAACCAGGGATAAGCGCACCGCCACCCGAGAGGTGGATACCACGCTGCATAATGTCGGCAACCACCTCCGGTGGCGTCTTTTCTAACACCCCGCGCACCGTTTCGACGATGGTGTCGACCGGTTGGCTAATGGCATTTCGGATATCGATGTCGGTGATAACCACCTCGCGCGGCAGTCCGGTCACCACATCACGACCGCGGACAACCAGTTCATTTTGTTCATCATTCTGGACAATCGAGGCGAGTTTCACCTTAGCGTCTTCGGCTGTACGTTCACCGACGAGTACCTTAAATTGGTCACGAATGTAGGTGACGATGGCTGCGTTGAGGTGATCCCCGGCAGTGCGTAGGTTGGTAGCCGTCACAATCCCACCCATGCTAATAACCGCGATGTTCGCCGTCCCGCCCCCAATATCGATAATCATACTGCCCACTGCTTCGCGCACCGGCAGCTTGGCCCCGATGGCTGCTGCCATCGGTTCCTCAATCAGAAAGACGTCGCGCGCGCCAGCATTTTTAGCAGCATCGCGTGCGGCGCGCATTTCGACGTTAGTAATACCACACGGGACGCCAATTAAAACACGCGGGGCAATAATGGTGCGTGATTGCCCCCGTACGGCGTTAATTAAGTAACTCAACATTTCTTCGGTAACCTCGAAATCTGAGATGACACCCTCCACCAGCGGTCGCACGACTTCGATATGTGCCGGGGTGCGACCTTGCATCGACTTGGCCTCTTTACCAACCGCCACGAGCTGGCCCGTTTTACGATTGATGGCCACAATAGTGGGTTCGTTAAGGACAATGCCGCGTCCTTTGACGTACACCAGCGTGTTCGCGGTACCGAGATCTATACCAATATCAGTCGACACCGTCGCCATTAATTTTTGTACGTGCCGACCCACCCAGGACATATGGAGGCATTGTACTACGCTTTCGAAGTTGCTCCAAAATCGGTGTACAACTCTTCCTCAGTGAGATCGCGCGTCTCACCCGTAGCGCGAGTAACTACTTCAAAGGTGCCATTCTCTCTCCCCTTCTTGCTGACTATAACCCGGTACGGCATACCCATTAGGTCACTGTCGCTAAACTTCTCACCGGCGCGAACGTCTCGGTCATCAAACAGCACCTTCACGCCGCGACGCTTGAGCGCCGTGTAGATACCGTCGGCCCAGTCTTTGACGGCGGCATCGTCGGTGTTGAGTCCGATTAGGTGTACGGTGTACGGCGCGACCGTTTCGGGCCAGACAATTCCTTTATCATCAGCAAATTTCTCGACCAAGACACCCATCATGCGGGTAATCCCAATCCCGTATGAACCCATCCAGACGGGCACCCGTTCACCCTGTTCGTTATTGAAGAAGAGTTCCATCTCCTCACCTTTCTTCTGGCCAAAGTCAAAGATATTTCCTACTTCTGCTGTCTTAGTCGGTACCAGTTCATCTTTTGTCACTCCAAGCTCCGCCAGGTCGACTGACGCCAACACCTCTTCGTTGATGGCAACTCCTTTTTCTTTACAAAGATATGTTACGTCTTCGCCAACCGAACATACGGTTTGAAATTCATGACTAAACTCGGTGAAATCCCCACCTGACGCAAAAGTGATGTACGTATCCTCACCCACTCCCAGACGCTCAAAACACCTCATGTACGCGTGCTTGCTGCGCTCGTACAAGTCGGTATGCTGTTCTTTGGTCGCCGCAAAGCTATAGGCGTCTTTCATGATAAATTCTCGACCACGCATAATGCCAGACTTAGCACGCACTTCATTGCGAAGCTTGTTCTGAAACTGGTAGATGGCGCACGGTAGGTCTTTATAGCTTGATATGTGATTCTTCATCATATTTGCTAACGGTTCCTCGTGAGTCCAACCAAATCCGACCTCACCTCCGGCCTGTAACTCTGATTTAAACCACGCGTCAACTACTGCGCTGTCCCAACGGCCAGACTTTTCCCAAATATCTTTCGGCTGCAAAGTGGTGGCCAGCAGCTCGTTACTGCCCCACTCAGCCATTTCCTCACGCACAATTTGTTTAATGTTTTGGACTACCATTAATCCGAGTGGTAGTAGCTGGTACACACCAGCCATTTCTTTGTGAATATACCCGGCTCTAATCAAGAGTTGTGCATTTCGAGCCACTTCGTCAGTCGGAGCTTCTCGCAGCGTTTTGGTAAATAGGTGTGATTGTCGCATACGATATATATTAGCCAACTAAACGCAGTATGTCATTAACGGTCACCAGAACCATGAGACCTAGTAATAGTATGATGCCAACGGTGTTGACTCGAAGTACCCAGGCTGGATTAATCGGCCGGCGCGTCACCGCCTCAATCGCCACCATAACAAGGCGACCACCATCTAATGCCGGAAACGGAAGCATATTTATGACAGCAAGATTCAGGGAAATAAAGGCGGTGAATAGTAACAGCGAAGTAAACCCGATGGCAGCAGCGTCTCCTACCATCCCGGCGATTCCAACCGGCCCAGCGACCTGCGAAAGATCACCCTCGCCGACGACTGCCTGACTCAATAGTGTCCAAAGCCCCACGGTAACCGCGCCCAGCATCTCGATGGTGTTGGTACTTGCCTTGCGTATCGCCGCAAATAATCCGAGCGATTCGGTAACCAAGAACCCGACCGACACTCCAATGACTGGGCGCTCTGGCGCATCGGGTACGATTCCCGTTGCCGGCGTAACGCTCACCGTCTGTGTGTCGTCTGCCTGTTGGAACGTAAGTTCAATCGACGAACGGGCGTGCTCTGCGATGAAGGTTTGGAACGGGGCCGGAGCGAGCGTGGCAAGCGTACTCGAACCGGCACTAACGCCAGTAATGGTCGCACCGACCGGTACACCTGCCTCTGCTGCTGGCGAATTTGGTGCAAGTGCTACGATGGTCAAGGGCGTCCCCGCCGGGGCGGCAGACTCCTCAGTTACAGTCGGCACGCCGACCATAAAAATAATTACGTAAATGAGCCATGCAAAAATGACATTCATGGCCACACCCGCGATCAAGACCAGTGCTTGTGCCCATTTTGACTTGTGCACAAATGAGCGCGGGTTATCACTCTCACCCGTCGCTATGTCCTCGGCGTTCTCACCAGCAATGCGTACAAAACCACCGATTGGTAAGGCGTTGAGCGTATATTCGGTTTCACCGATTTTTTTACCATATACCTTAGGTGGAAACCCAATACCAAACTCGTCCACCTGCATGCCGGTCTTTTTAGCCGTTATGTAGTGTCCCCATTCGTGGACAAGAATGAGCACAAATAGGACGGCGAGAAAAAGTAATACGGTCATGCAGTGCACTATTACTGAGTCAATTCTGTCTCTTTAGCAGCGTAAAGTTCGTCGAGTTTGGTATTAGTTTGATCAACCTGCTTCTGTACCTGTTCTCGAGCCGTAAACTTCTCGTCTTCGCTTAATTCACCAGCTTTTTCTTGCGCATCGAGTTGTTTCATTATTTCGTCACGCGCCGCCCGGACCGACACACGTGCATCTTCAAGTTTCTGTTTGGCCAACTTGGTGAGTTGCGCGCGACGCTCACTCGTCAGCTCAGGAAAGATAACCCGCAAACCAGCAGAATCGGTTGCAACCGAGACTCCTAAATCAGCTGCCGTGAGTGCGCTTTCAATGGAGGCAATCTGGCTCGCGTCCCAGGGGCCAATACGTAATGTACGAGCATCTTCAACCCCCACCGAGGCGACTTGGTTAATTGGCATTTTGGTACCGTAACTCTCAACTTTTACACTGTCGAGCAATGACGGTGCCGCTTGTCCGGTGCGAATGCTTGCAAATTCTTTGCTGAGCCATTCCGTACTCTCGTGTAGTCGTTTGGTAAAGTCGTCCATAATAATCATGTATAGCTACTAAGGTGCGCGCATTGTACCCTGCTCACCGCGCTGAAGCTAGTGCGAGTATCACCTCTTCTATTAGCATCTTTCGTGAAGCACCGGAACGTGTCCGATACGTCTCGATCAGCAGTCGAACAGCTGGGGGCACCGTCGTGTCAGCCGCTGCCGCAGCCAGGATTGCCTGCTGCCAAGACGTGTCTTTGGCTTTAGCTCGTTCGGCACACTCAGCCAGTTGCACCGCTACGGGCTGCGCTGCGAGCGCGTGCCATACGCTTGCTTCTGGAGCCGACTGACTGTCGCGGATCAGTGAGACGCGCGACCGAACCGTTTCCAAAAGCATCTCACTACTCGGTATGACGAGATAGAATACAGCCGTCTCTGGTGGGTCCTCAAACAGTTTTAAGAGGGCGTTTTGCGCTTCGTGGGTAAGCGTGTTGGTGACAATAACAAACGAGCGTTTCGCTGCCGTGACGGGGCGTTGCGCGGCTCCTTCAGCGAGTCTCCGACTGTCTTCAATCCCCCACTGCTCAAGGTGGAGATGGACAACATCGGCACCCTGCTGCTGGAGCATGGTTGGTAGTACTGACACGTCGGTACCAAGATAGACGTAGGCGTGGTGCTGGTCGGGCATCAGGTAAGCTTACGAGCTTTTTGCTTGTTTGTCGATAATCGTGCTAACCACGCGTCGGAGATAGTGCTCAAAGGTCTCTTGCAGGTCGTGGGTCATGCCTTGTTCGTAGCGCCACCCATTCATGTAGTCGTGAATACTCTGTTTAACTTCTGGCGTGGCTCCCTCGAAACGACCAGCTATAACCAAGTTCATAGGTAGATTTCTGAGTTCTTTATAGAGTGGGTGTTCGACTCCTTTCGGCCCAGAGCCAAGAATACCGCCACCTTTAAAGAGACTCCATTCGGTCAGCAGTTGTTCGAGACCAGCGGTTACTGATTCCGCCATTAGGGGGTCGCCCGTTGCCGGTTGTGGAACTTTTGGTTCCTCTTTTGGTTTTGTAACCTCAATCTCATCGGCAACTGCTGCCACAGAGCGCAGTGGCGCACCAGCGTCGACGGTGGGTGCGGTACTTGTATTCTCTGTTGCAGGCGCAGCTGGTGCGGGGGGCGGAACTGAGGCGTCCGGTGACGCCTGCCAGCGGTCGTTAGTAGGTGGTACTGGGGCGGTAGCTGTTTCGGCTGTCTGCGGGGGCGCCTCACTAGCTGGAGTCGGTGGCTCAGCAGTCGGCACGGGCACTTCTGCTTCTTGGGCAGCGGCTGGTTTGGTATCTGCGGGGTTGGCGGTTTCTGGAACTGCTGTTGCCTGACCTGTCGTGACCGGCCCGGCTGCAAGCGTTTTCTCAACAGCGGCGTAGGCGGCCTCAAGCCGCTGCATCGCTCCGGAGACATTACTAGAACTGTTTACGGCCTTCATCGCTTCGAGCAACGCGTTCATATACTCTCGCCCCACCTCATTATTGGCATCGATTAGATTAACGGGGTTACCCACCGCTTCATTGACGGCTCGTTTAATTGCTGCAATCCGCTTTTGCGCGTCAGCGGGGTTGTCGGACGCGGGCATGGGGACATTGTCTGCTTCCGTTTCTGTTGCCGTGGGTGGTGCCTGGTCGGGCGTGGGAGCTGGTGGTGTTTGGGGTGCGGACGGTACGGCGGGTTGTTCGGTCGGAGCTGGCGTTTCGGTCGGAGCTGGTGGCACATTTTCGTGCGCGACTGATTCTGGTGTCGGTGGTGGTGGCGCTGCAGACACATCAGACTGTGGAGCAGCCCCAAAGTGCGGCGTCGGGCGACCCATACTTGGTGTTGCTGTCGCTGGCACCGGTGCATCCGCAGCGGGGGCACGTGTCGGTGGAGCGGCTGGTGTAGGCGATTCAGTCGATGGTGCTGGCTCTGGTTCTGCTGTCGGTGGCACCGTTGTAGTGGCTTCTTCGGTAGGAGTGGGTGCCGTGCCGCCAACCACCTGCACATTGAGTGGCCTGAGGTACATCTCTAATTCACCTACGCGATCGGCAGTGATTTCTCCACGCAACGCAAAAATCAAGTCACGCACTGCATTTTTACTCTCCTCATCGAGTGCACTCCCGCGCACTGCTTGCAGTAGTGCAAGCACATCTTTCTCGACGGTAATATCAAAAGACTGCATAGAAGAACCGGAAGACCCACCATTCATATACTTGCAGTATACCAAACGCGAACCGTCTACACCCAGGGGCACGACCCTCGACTGTGCATTACTGCCCTCTCCGTACCCTAGGTCGCCGTCGGGATACCCGTATCGGCCTCGAGTCCCCCAAATAACGCGACGGTCTCCTCTTTAAAGGCAATAATCTCTTCAGTCAAAAGCGTTTCAAACTGCGGATACTGGTCGAAGAGGTGCTTGAGGAGTACTTCGGTCGGTGGTTCATCTTCGAGGTAATG
>CAZZPW010000016.1:18270-19349 GCA_964655825.1 uncultured Candidatus Saccharibacteria bacterium | reverse complement strand
GGGGGATTTGGTATGATAGAGGGACGTGGAGCGTTATTGATTAAGCAATAGCGTATATGCAAAAAATTAAAGTTGAGCAACAGACAATGACTGGAGGTGCCTGGTTTGCGGCCTGGTTGTTTACCATCGGGTACCTCAAGCTCACGTTCTGGCAGGGAGTGTTGGCTATCGTCATTTGGCCGTACTACCTCGGTGCATTCTTTGCCGGTTGAGGCAAATATTTTCTGTTGATAAAACGGCCAGTTACCTGGATAACTGGCCGTTTTTTCTGCTCGAGAGCGGTACAATACAGGAGTCAACGTAGGGGGAATGTACAACCAAGAGCTGAAACCGTAGCAACCGAGTAATCTCGGGCAAATTTCAGTGTCATAATGCCGCAACGCTCTACACCTCAATCGGCGAATCGATTGTACTTGTACAGGGTTGTGTACTCTTCTCGCATGGTTGCAACATGCGTTTTCGTGTTGCTTGCTTCCATAATTCTTCAGCCAATTCACCGCGCCTACGCTGAAGAATTGGCGCCCGATACGACGCTACCAGAGCCACGTAATGTTGCTAGTGAGGTAGCGGAATCTGCGGCTGAGACATCGCCCGAGGCGGCGTCAGAGCCAGACCCAGAGTCGATAGACACGGTAATCGAGCCGGAAGCAGTTGCGGCAGACTCGGTGTCGACGACTGAAGTGCCGATAGATTCACTGGCTGAGGAGTCGCCTACTGTCGACACCAACCCAGTGCCAAACACCACGCCACGAGCTACCACAACCGGCGATACCACAACCTCGAGCGTACCCGTTGCGCCCGAGGTAGGGACTGCCACTAGTAGCCCCGAGTCGATTACACCGACCGTGACCGCTGCTGCGACGACCTCGGCCACAACAACGGCGACTACCGATGCAGGCACGGGTGCAGCGGTAGCGCCCGATACCAGTACAACTACGAGCACCACCACGCCACTAGACACTGCTCCGACGAGCACTACCACACCATCGCAACCAAGTACTACAACCGTAGCGCAAGCGACGAGCACCACGACGACTCCGCCAGACACTGCCACGAGCACGCCGGCAGTTTCGCCACCG
>CAZZPW010000016.1:0-18170 GCA_964655825.1 uncultured Candidatus Saccharibacteria bacterium | reverse complement strand
GGTAATGGAGCGTACTACTGTAATCGCAGCGAGAGCATAGAGCAATTTACCGAGACGAGTGTGTTTGCGGCCCCTGACGCGGGTGGTGACACTGAAATCTTTGTCCGGGTAGCCGGGGAGGAGGTACAAATCACGAACGACGTCTTTGACGATGGGTCGCCTCACTACGATGACATTTCCGAGCGGGTGGTCTGGCACAGTCTGCGGGGCGACCGCTACCAGATTGTGTCGTACGACTTTACGACCGAACGAGAGCGACTCCTGACCGACACCAGCTACAACAACATGGAGCCCGTCGCTTTTGGTGAGCGCATCGCCTGGCAAGCCTGGCGGGGCGGCGACTGGGAGATTATGTTATTTGACGGGGAAACCACTATCCAACTCACTAGCAATGACCGCAATGATGTAGCACCGAGTCTCTATGGCGATTATGTGATGTGGCAGGCGCAGTTTGCCGATGGCGCGCGGCTGGCGGTGTACGACATTAATACTGGCTCAACGGAGTTTATTAAAGGCTCAGAAGATATTGTGGCCGCGCAAAATCCCCGCATGGTCTTACTCTACGACCAGGTCGATGCCGACGGAACGACGGCCACCTTTGGGTTTGATATGGAATCGGGTGAGACGATGCCGCTCGGCCGGGTGCCGGCTCCATTACCTGACCGACTCCCGTCACCCGAAGAGCCGGGGAGTGAGAAAGCGCTCGTGCACGCACAGCCGACTGCTCGCGAGGCTGATGAACGTGATGCGGCCATCGCGGGTGGTGAAAGTGATGCAGATGAAATCTCGCCCGCGGGTACCAGTACCACCCCGACCGTTGTGCTGGCCGAGCATGATCTTCTGGTGCTCGATGTAGGAAGTTCGACCACCACCCTCACGGATGAGGCAACCAGCACAGATTACATTTCTGACGTGGTCGTGCCCGCCGCGAGTACCACCAGCGCTACGAGCAGTAGCGGGCAGTCGGTCGAACATATTCCCGATGTCGTTGTTCCGCCCGCTGGACACGGTGCGACGACGAGTAGTACCACCATAAACTATGAAAACTAACCCTTGGTACAACCGCATACAACGACTGGTGGTACAAACCGTGACGTTGATAGTTGTGACGACGCTACTCTACGCCGATGTCTCGCACCTCCCACTTATCGGCCCGCTCTTTGAAGCAACCGCTCCAGCCCCAGCTGAGGCAGCCGAATTGCCCGCCATTCGCGTGGAATCGTTTGATCAAGACGTAGCAGCTGATGGCACCACGTTTGTCCTCGATAATGACGTTGGTGATGTCACGTCGGCCTTTATTAAGCTCAATAGTGGTACGCGAAAGACGAGCGGGGGACCGACTGGCTCCACGGCAAACACGGCCCCCGATGTTGGTACGGCTGGATTAGTGTTGACGGACACTACCGAGGTAACCGTTGAGCGTCTCAGTAGCACACCCGTTAAGGTGATGGGTGAGGTATGGCGGTACGAAGGGCCAGCCGGTGGTGCTCACGAGTTTATTGTGCGCGATCGACTTGAGGTTTCTTTGACCGGCAGTACGGTTTCAAATTTTGTCACAGGGGTGGATGATGTCGATCGCGTGGTGCCATTTGTGACGGGCTATACGGTCAATGGTAGTGCAGTTGGCGACTGGGAGGCAGCTACTATTGCGGCGCATATGGATGATAGTGGCAACTTAGTAGTGAGCCGGAATAATTCCGCCGCCGCAGCGACCGTGTACGTTGACGTGGTTGAGTTTACCGGCTCGGCGTGGACGGTGTGTCATGGGTACTCCAATGCCCACGATACCGCACCGCAAACCATTACGCTCAATACTGATGCTGATGGACAGGGTGGGGCAACGTGTGATGTGGGCGACTGGGGCGCCGCTACGATTATTGAAGCGACGATGGAGGGTGACTCCGGTGAAACCGGGCTCTCTGACACACTTGCATTGGTACGACCAGGGGCAACTACCGACACGATTGAATTTGATATTCAACAAGATACAAATGCGCGTAACGACGGCCAGGCGTGGATACACGTATTGCAAAACGATGATCTGGTCGTTAATCGTGCGGCTAATGCTGACATTGTTGAGGGTAATGGTACCTACGGCTCAGTCTTATGGCCGAGTGGGGCGTCAACTGAGGCCGACCTCGATCTTCTGAGTCTCGAATGGTTTACTGATACCAGCGGCGTTGGTACCGCGCACATGCGTGGTGGTCTTAATGCGCGCATCACGCAAGTCGCGCCGATTATTTACAACGATAATGATCTGGTACCAAGTACTGATTACGACTCAACGGTGGAGGGTAATTTTCGCAGCACACTTACCTTCGCTGCTTCACCAGAAGGGGTAGTGTACGAAGCAGGCGGTACCGGTACCGGCGCCTTTGTCGGGTACAACGATGTGGGTGAGTTTATTGTACGGGCCGGTAGTGGCGCGTCCGGTGCGCCAGCCGATGCGGCGCGCCTGGTGATTACACCGAGTGAATATGATTTTGCTGGCAGAAGCGGTATCCTACGTTGGAATTTTTACCAGAGTACGAACGCGGTTGACCTCTCCTTTGATGAGGACGGAAACGGCTCAATCGATTACGCTACCTCGACGACCGCAGCTGCTGCCTGGGCTAACTGGTCGGGTGGTGATGATGGTGGGGTAGGAACCTCAAACGGCAGTCTCGCGGGAAGTGAGATTACCTCCGCTTTTGATTTTAATGGCACGATTACTGAAGTACGGTTCACACAAGGTGGCGGTGGTGGATATGAAATTCAGCACTGGATTCATCGATCGGGAAATAATGTGGGGGTAGATTATGGTGTCGTCGATTTGACCAATCTAACCTTTGATAGCATCTTTCAAAACTTTGACACGATTGTAGTAGCAACGGGCACGCAAGCAGTGAGTACCGATGTGCCTACCAATAATCTCTACGTTGGTGGCGCGTTTGTGATTCGCGAAAAATTCACCAGTCGGAATGTGACAGGGGTGATTATCGCTGAGTCGGGTACCGTTGATGCAAGTACGGGGCTCGATAATATTCGCTTGTTGTATGAGTTTGATACCTCTGCACCCTACGATTGTGCCAGTGAAAGTTACGATGGTTCCGAGTTGCAGTATGGACTCACTGATACCGATGGTTTTTCGGCCGCTGACGGTACAGTTAGTTTTACCGACTCAGTGTCCATCTCACCAACCCAAAGTTTGTGTCTCTACCCACTACTCGATGTGACCACGAGTGCCACCGATGGACAAACCATTGAACTAGCAATCACGAATCCGTCTACCGATGTTGCGGTTTCTGGTGGTGCCGCGCTCGGACCAGGTACGCTTACGGCCCTGAACGGAACGACCCTCCTGCAGTCTCCCGATTTAACGCAGGTGCACTACCACTGGCGTGAAGATGATGGTTCGGAGACTGCCGCATCGTCCGTGACGGGTGCTGAAGATACACCCGTCGGTGGCTTCCAACCAGGCACGCAGCGTCGTTTGCGTATCGCAGTCTCAGCGGAAGGTTCGGCCACTGCTGACCCAGTACAGTTTCGGTTGCAGTTTGCCGAGAAAGCCGGTACGTGTGAGGCAGCGACTGGTTGGGAGGACGTGGCCGCTGAAGGCGGGGCTTGGGATATTGGCGATTCACCCAACCTAGCGTTTGCCGATGCTACCACCAATATTCTCAACGCTGCACAAGGAGCGGTCAGTGATGAAGAACTAGTCTTTACCGGTACGAGTGCAGTTGTAGATACGGGTGATAAGAGTCTCGATATAACCTTGGCCGATGATGCCTTTACGGAGCTGGAGTACACCGTAATTTCGACCGCGGCCGCGAGTCAGGGAACGACCTACTGTTTTCGAGTGGTCGACGAGGCGCCAGATGATACCCATGCCTACCGCATTCCGGTGACTATTCAAGCCAGTCAGGTGGCGAGCTCGTTGAGTGATTTTCCGGTGTACGTTGATTTGAGTTTGCTGGGCGGTCACTTCTTTAGTAATGTCGCCAGTGACGGGAGTGATATCCGCGTTACGACCGACGATGGTCGCACCGAAATAGCCCGCGAAGTGGTGAGTATTGATACAGGTTCCGGCACGGGTGAGCTGCACTTCAATGCGCCGAGTATCAGCGATAGTGCCAATACAACCTTCTACGTGTACTACGGTGCAGCGGGTGAGCAGGAGCTGCAAGCGTCGAGCACCTACGGCGCACAGCAGGTGTGGAACGATAATTACGTGGCGGTGTACCACTACGATGACACTCCGTCGGGTAGCAACAGTATTTTAGACAGTACCGCCAATGCGAATCATGGTACGTCACAAGGTGGCCTCTCCGGCAGTAATCTAACCACCGGTCGATTGAGTCAAGGGTATAATTTTAGTGGCGGCAACTACTATATCGACTTTCCGCAATTGGTTGGTGGCAATAGTCAAATGACCGTTTCCTACTGGATTAATAATCCTTCATATAATGATGGTCGGGCCTTCTCAAGTGGTGGTAGCGGTCTCTCGCAAGTACTCGTCTGGCCAGACGATGCCGGCGGACTCGAGTGTATTATTGACGGGACGAGAGTAGGGAACAGTGCGAATCCGACTGGGTGGGTACATCATGCCTGTACCTATGACGGTGCAACCATCCGCAATTACGCTAATAGTGTGCCTGAAGGAACGGGTTCAAAAACCGGCACCATCGCGACTATCGGAAGCGGTGACCGTTTTGGTGTCGATGGTGGACTCTCGGCCTATCTACAAGATACGGTCGATGAGTTACGTATTAAGAGTACTCCGGTGAGTGGTGATTGGTTGGCGGCAGAATATACGAACCAAACTAACCCTGCCACTTTTTTTGCGACCAGCTCATTTGAAACCCTTACGAACGATCCGGTACCGATTAGTTTCTCGGTGTACCCTGAAGCTACCATCACCGCCGACGTCTCGGTGGCGGCGGCCGGGGCTGCGACCGCGAGTGTGGCCGTAGGAACGAATGATGTGTACCTGGGCGGAACGTATTCGTTTGTCCGCGATGGAGCCAACCGAACATTGACGAGTATTACGGTACGTGAAACCAGAACGATCGATGCAGCACTCTTGAGTAATCCACGTTTGTTCTATGAGCTCGACACTTCAGTTCCGTACGATTGTGTGAGTGAGTCGTACGACGGTACCGAGCCGTCGGTGAGCGGTACGGCATTTAGTGGCGCAAACGGTAGCACCACATTCACGCTCAGTCAGACCCTTAATAGTACACAGACACTGTGCGGGTATATGGTAGTTGATATCGATACGGCGGTGCCAGATGGGGCTACCATTGCGCTTGAAATTGCTAACCCAAACAGTGATGTGGTGGTCACCAGTGCTAGCGTAGGACCAAGTTCACCGGTGGCACCGACCGGTAGTACGACGGTCAATGGGCCGGTACTGACGCAGACGGCGTACCATTGGCGGCTCGACGATGGTACAGAAGCGGACGCTAGTTCGGCAACCGCAGGTTTAAGCGATACTCCGCTCGAGAACGTACCGCGTGAGAGTATTCGTCGCGTCCGGGTACAGGTCGATAACGCCGGCTCGGTCGCTTCACAACCGGTGAACTATCGTCTTGAGTACGGTGTCCGCGTAACCACCTGTGAAAATATTTCGAGCTGGAACACCGTTGATGAGCCGAGTGCTGCGTGGGTAATGGCGACCACCAGTACGATTAGTGATGGCAATACCACCGATATCGCGCCTGCTATCGGCGGCATCGCCAATCCCGCCGGGGCGACGTTTGTTGGTACGGGTGCACTGCGAGAGAGCAGTAGCGACTCAGGGGCGATTACTTTGAGTAGCACACAATTTACTGAACTGGAGTATGCGATTGCGAGCACTGAGCTGGCCGGATTTGATACCACGTACTGTTTTAGGGTTACCGATGCCAGCTCGGCGCTGCCGAGCTATAGTACTTACCCTGAGCTCACTACCTTGCCCCAACAAGATTTTGTTGTGCAGCGGGGGGCGGAAATGTTAAACACTACCAGCGTCACACTCACTGCCGGGGCTGATTACACCGCACCTATTAACGCCAGCAGCGCGTTTGTGCGGATTACTAATAGTCACCACACCGGGGTAGGTGGGCCAGCCGGCTCGCCGGCTCCACCAGAAGACACGAGTGCGTACATTGAAGTGACGGATTTAACCAGTAGTTTCGATATCGTCCGTCCCGGTAGCGCTACGGGTGAAACGTACGTAGCGTGGGAAATTGTCGAGTACATCGGTGTGCCTGGCGGTGATAACGAAATGGTGGTACGTGATGTGGGGACGGTTACCTATGGCGCAAACGCGTTGTTTGCAACCGGTACGATAGTTGCGACCGCGGTTGATGATGCTGATGTCGCGGTGTTTATTACCGGCCAACGGAACCCCGGCCCTAATACCGGAGATACCAACCTAGGCCTCTCGCTCTCGAGCTGGAATGCGAGCGTCAGTGTCCCTGTCTTTGAGCGCGGCGACGCCGATGGTGTCGCGGTTGATGTGAGCTATGCCGTGGTTGAATTTACTGGTGCAAACTGGGCGGTGCAGCGGGCAGAGCATACCTACACTGCCGCTGGTGTCTTTGAGACACAAGCGATTTCGCCCGTGACCGCAGTCACGCAAACGTTTTTACATACTCAAAAATTGTCCGGCGACGAACTCTTTAACCTTGATGAAACGGGGCATGAAGTGCTCCTGTCCGGTATGGGAACGGTATCTTTTGAACTCCAGGGTGGAGCAGCTACTCCTGGTCAACATCGCTCAGTGGCGTGGGTAATTGAAAATATGCAGACTGGCACCGGTGCGTTACGTAACTACCGTTCGAACGGAACCATCAGTACGGGAGGCGGCGATAACACTACGTTTAGTTTAAGTATCGGTGATAGTATCCAACCGAGCAATGCCTCAATCTTTATTAATAATCAGAGTACTGGGTCGGGAGCGGCACATCCGCGGGCGTACTTGGGTGCGACAATTGCCAGTAGTACGAACTACGAATTGTATCGTTCAGACGATGGTCAAAACCAGGACTACCGGGTATCGGTCATTGAGTGGCCGGTCGCTGAGATATCGTTGCGGCAAAACTACTATCGTCTCTACGTCGATAACGATACGTTACAACCAACAGATCCCTGGCCGGCTGGAGGACCTGATTTGGGTGAGAATGAGTCTATGACCGACCTTGACCAACCCATGGGTATCGGTGAGCGAGTACGTATTCGAATGTCGATTTTGGTTAATAATGCTACACTCGTTCCTAATACGCGACTCTTTACATTGCAGTACGGTCGACGCGATACCAGCTGTAGTGCGGTATCGACATGGAATGATGTCGGAGCACCGGGCAGTGGAGAAATTTGGCGAGGTTTAGATGGATCTCCAGTGGACGGCGCGACGGTTGCTTCTAGTACATTATTACTATCGGTATCTGACCAGCCTGGTACCTACGAAGAGGAAAGCGATTCTGCCCTCAACCCCTCACTGGTTGATATTGGAGAGGATATCGAGTACGACTGGATTCTTGAGAATAATGGTGCACTACAAAGTACCAGCTACTGTTTCCGCATGGTAGAAGCTGGAGGCGGGCTTTTAGATGGGTATGATTTTTACCCGACCGTACGCACCTCAGGCTATACCCCGGTGATAACGAATTGGCGTTGGTATGACGATATCGCCAATGTGACGCCTACGAACCCAGTTGCCGGCGAGCGGGTGGCAGCCACTAACATCGACTTAGGTAATACGCTTAAGCTTCGGGTTGGTGTCTCTGAGATTGAGGGGGCACCAGGTGAGAATATTAAATTTAACCTTGAATACTCTGAGTACTCAGACTTTCGCGACGGCGGAACATTGCTCACGGCCACCAGTAGCTGTAGCGGAGCCCAGCTGTGGTGCTATGCCGATGGAGGTGGTGTTGATAATGCGTTTATTCCGAGTACCACCCTGACGGGTACCGACAGTTGTGTAGCGGGAATAGGTGATGGCTGTGGAGTCCATAACGAAGTCGCCGGCCTCTCGAGCCCGTTTGATCACGCCGCTTTAGCAACGGCTGAGCATGAGTTTACTCTCCGACACGATGCCGCTCGGGTGAATCAAGTCTACTACTTCCGCCTGGTTGATGCGACGAATGGTGTGCCGTTAGCAGCCAGTGGAACGTTTCCGAGTATTGTGACGGCAGGGAGCAATTTCACGCTTACGATTGACGGCCTACCCGCGGGCACCTCAACCGAAGGGGTGCTGACCGATGTCGCCTCTACTCCAGAGCAAATACGTTTTCCCGATATTCCCGTCAACACTGAACAAGAGGTTGCCCATCGGGTGAGTGTATCGACGAACGCTACGGGTGGGTATCGAGTATTCTTGCGAGCTAGTCAACCCCTGACAAGTGGGAGTGGGCAGGTCATTCCTGGTATTGCGGCTAGTAATACCAGTCCAGGTAGCTGGAGTGTGCTCTGTCCAACTGGCTCAAGTTGTTTTGGGTACCATGCTGGCGACGATAGTCTCTCGGGTGATGGGACGCGCTTCGCGCTTGATGATACGTACGCCGCGTTGCCTGTTGGCCAGTTTGATGAAATTATGTATAACCCGTTACCGGAGAATGATACCGAATATATTATCTATCGAGTGCAGATTAACCTCTTACAACCGGCAGGAGCGTATAGCACCACAATGGAGTATATCGCGGTACCAAGTTTTTAATCTACCAGGGGAGCGCTTGGCCAAGCGTAGCCAGGAGAAAGGTGTGGGTGATGTTGCCTAACACAAAGGCTGGAATGACCAGCAGGTACGGCTGGCGGGCGATGCCCATCAGAATGGTGAGTACGTCGTTGGGGAAGGGGGTAAACGCGGTGTAACTGTAGATACCAGCAACCCGTTGCCAGCGGGCGCGAGCAGTGAGCCAGTCGCTGAATTGATGGATGCGCTTGGTAAAGGGGTTTTCTGTCGGCAGGATGTGTGACCCACGGTAGCCAAGGTAGTAGTACACACTGTCGCCAACCGAGACGCCAATGCCAGAGGCGAGGGCGAGATAGACAGGGTTTAAGCCCGCACTGGCGAGGGTGATAATGGTCGTGACGTAGATAGCCCCACCAATGCTGGAGACACCACCAAAGAGCGAAACGAGGAGCATTAAGAGATAGCCATTTTGGACGCCGATGGCTTCAACCAGCGTGCCTGGCCCGATAGTGAGCATCAGCCCGGTCCAGGCGAGAATACCGGCTAAAACGAGTCCAAAGAGGAGGTAGTGTTTAGCTCGCTTTGACATACGTGCGCTCTAGCATACCATAGGGCGGTATGCCCGAGTTACCAGAGGTTGAAACCGTCCGTCTACAACTCCTACACCACGTGGTAGGTAAAACCATTGTTGGGGTCGAGGTTTTTCACAGTAAGACAGTAGGTCATGATACGACCATCGAAGATACGCTCGTGGGAAAGACGATTGAACATATCGATCGAGTGGGTAAGTTAATGATTATTTCATTTGTCGGGGAGTCGGATATTTTTTTATTAGCGCACCTTAAGATGACGGGGCAATTTTTTTTCGTTGACCGTACTGGTGTGCAAGGTGGTGGACACTCGATGACTGAGGCCGACGTCCGTGACTTACCCCACAAACACACCCGGCTGGCACTCCATTTTACAGACCATGCTACGCTCTACTTTAATGACATGCGGTTATTTGGGTACGTGAAGGTGGCGACCGCGGCCGAGGTAGCCAAGGCGCGCGGGCAGTTTGGTCCCGAGCCAATTGATGAACAGTTCGATGTCGACGATTTTGTCACTCGGGTGCGTAAGCGTAAAACGCCCATTAAAGCAGCCCTCCTCGACCAATCGTTTGTGGCCGGGCTCGGAAATATTTACGTCGATGAGGCGCTGTGGCGTGCGGGCGTTCGCCCGACCCGAAAAGCCAATCGGCTTACCAAAGCCGAAGCAGCAGCGATTATTACCGCGGGCGGGGAGGTGATGCGTGAGTCGATAGCGGTCGGTGGCACAACGTTTCAGCACTTTGCCGATACCGGAGGAAATAATGGTAATTTTACCGATTACCTAAAAGTGTTTGGCAAGCAGGGTACCGCCTGTGAGCGGTGCGGCGAAAGGATTAAAAAGATCCGTTGTGCAGGGCGGGGGACGCACTATTGCCCAAATTGCCAGCGCTAAAATTCTAGCGAATTTCTTTGTCATAACTCAGTACAATGATTGTCACCGTACTACGGTGTACGACTCAAATTATTCTCTTCCCGTGCCTTGTAGTACATCAAACATTTTAACGCTGATTAATGTCTGACGAATAGTGGTTATGAAATTCGTATATATTAAAAACGTAGTATACTTATGAATGATTACCGATAACCTAATGAAACTATGTTGACGCTGTACACAAAAGCTTCATGTCCGTTTTGCCAGAAAGTAATGCCATTAATTGAATCGCTTGGGCTTGAAGTTACTCTGAAAGATATTAGTGAGAATGACACCTACCGTGAGGAGCTAGTGGCACACGGCGGTAAGCAGCAGGTGCCGTATCTTATCGACACCGATAAAGAGGTGGCGATGTATGAGTCCGACGACATTATGGATTTTCTCGAAATTAATTACAGTGCGGTTGGCGAACAAGCAGCTGATGGGCCAACGGTACATGCGAGCAGCAACGTCTGTGTAGCCTGCGAAGGGTAAATAATTAGTTATATAAGACACTCACTATGACCATGCCAATCATTAATTACAAGGCAACCGGAATGGAACTCGACCAAGAGCTACAAACGCTGCTAGAGGCGAAGTTTACCTCACTGGAAAAATACATCGGTGACGAAACCGATGTGAAGTGCGAGGTGGAGTTTCGTAAAAGTGCACCACAACAAAACGGAAAGATTTGTGCCGTTGAAGCAAATATATGGCTTAAGGGCACTATGTATCGGGCTGAAGCTGCCGAAGATCAGTTTGAAAAAGCGATTGACGAAGTCCGAGAAGAACTCGATAAAGAGCTCCGACGGGCGAGTAAGAAAAGTCAGAGTCTCATTAAGCGTGGTGGCCGTAAGCTTAAAGAAATGATGCGTTTTGGCGCGTAGTTTATGGCGGAAGGTCCTAAAGGATTCATTCCAAGAGTTATCGAAGGGGTTTGTCGATTGAGCAAGAGTCGTTGAGGGTTACGCTTGAAAAAATTCGTGAGTACACCCTAGCGACTAATTTAGACCATGGGCACCTTTCTCCCGATGAGCTTCAACCCTACACTGACTTATCTAATCAGGAATTAGTGCACGCAGCTGGGGTGAAGTTGCAGCAAGCACAAAGTGACTCTCAAGGAGATCCACTGGTACTCCTAGCAGAGTTTGCCGCTATTCAATATGTTATTGAGACCCGGCTGGCTACTTAAAAATTGAGTGGAACCCAATTTCAGGCTTGCCAGCTGGCACGACAACATCAATAACGAGCCGCTCACTCTCGAGATGAGCGGTTTTGATTTTGTAGCGGGTGCCTTTATACGTAAACCAAGCATCGCCGATGCCAGCAAAGGCCTGAATCACTCGGAAGGCGTGCTGGGCTGCGTCACCGGTCGGCAGGGCATATGGGTCAATGGTGAGCTCGGCCATTGCTTTATCGAGCCTGCCGCAGTACGTGGCGGCGTCGTGATCTTGCGCTTGTGGCGGCAGGGTGCCGGCCAGGTAGTCGGGAAGCGTGCGTACGAGCAAATCGGCGCCGTGTGTTATTAGCGCAGTATCGAGGTCGGGACCTGGTAGTGGCCAGTGTGTGAGTGGTATTGGATGTGCCTCTTGCGCAATAATGGGCCCGTGGTCCATCTGACTATCCATGCGCATAATTGTTACTCCGACAGCCTGTGGTTCGTTCCGTAAAATGGCGCTGCGAATCGGGCTAGCACCACGCAGCTTTGGTAGTAGTGAGGGGTGGACGTTAATCGTCTTATGGGTCGGTAACTCGATCAGCCAGGTGGGCAAAATTTTATTATAGGCTACTACGACAAATACATCCCAGTCGCCCTGGAGCTCTGGAGCTTCCGGAGTAATAGTAGTCGGTTGCCAGACTGAAATGTTATGTGTCTCAGCCAGTACTTTAACGGGTGGAGGGGTTAGTACTCGACCCCGGCCGGCGGGTCGGTCGGGGTTGCACACCACCAACTCGGGTACGTAGCCCGCATCTATCAGCGTTTGGAGCGTGGGCGCTCCCAGTGGCTCGCCACCAAAAAATGCGCTGCGTAGGGACATACTAGTCGGCTTCAGTTTTTACGTCTTTTGGCATCTCATCTTTGTGCCAGACTCGTTCAGCGCGATCGGTAAAAAGAATACCGTCGAGGTGATCGCACTCATGCTGCATAATTTGCGCGAGGAGACCGCCCGCACCACGCTCAAATACTTCACCGTGTTCGTCTGTTGCCCGGAGCGTTACATTTTTATGCCGCTTCACGAGTCCGTAGTAGTCGGGTACCGAGAGACACCCCTCACCGACAGTATGCGACTTTTTTGAGTGCTTGATGATTTGTGGGTTGATAGCTACAAATGACGGCAGCGCGTCGCGCCCTTCACTTTGGTCCTCAATGAGAAATATACGTTTACTAATCCCAATCTGCGGGGCTGCAATCGCGACCGCCACGAATCCATCAACCGCGTACGCTTTGATGGCGGCCTTCATATCTTTAACGATTTTCGTAACGGTGCCATCGGCGATTTCGGCAGGGGTAACCGCCTCCGCAATGGCGTGCAGCGCCGGGTGGTTTTCAGGGACAAGTGTAGCCATAATGCAGTAAACGTAGCGCGTTTTGACTAAAAAGAAAAGTGCGGTACGAGACTAAATGATGCGGTCGGGGTTAATTTCGATGCGTACCTGCGGTGGTAGGGTACGTAGCGCATCCATAAGGTGAGGGTTTGGCCACGCGTCACCAATTACTTTAATCAGACCGTAGCGCGTTGCGTGCGCACTGGTGGTGGTTGGTGCATGGTAGAAGTGAGGTTGCCACTGGTGGAGTTGGCTCGCCACGGTTTGCTCTAAGGAGCGTACTGCGGAAGCCGGCCCTTGCATGGTTACATGAATAAGCTGGGCAAATGGTGGGTAGTTCAGGGCGTGACGTAATGCGAGTTCGTCACTACAAAATTGCTCAATGTGACCATTCGCAGCTAGTTTAAGAACGTCATCGGGTTCGCTTCGGGTTTGGAGATAGCAGACTTCTTCAGTCCGTTCGCGTAGTGCTAAGAGAAGTGAAAAGAGCTCTTCTTCAGCCCGCCAAGTTGGAATGGCCCGAGCAGCATCGAGCGAGGTGACCACGCTATATGGTACCGGTCGCTCTAGGTACGGTAGCGCCATGGCAGTACCCAAAAGAATTGCCCCCTTAGTGTCATAGAATTGACTAATCAAGCCGGCAGCCTTTCGGGGTGTGGTGGCGGTGGTGTGGTCAAAAACAATTAACGGTACCCCAGGAAACTCCGCTTTGAGCTTTTGCTCAATATGTTGGATGCCGATACCGCGCTCACGTAAGCGCCACGAATTACAAACTGGGCAGGTGTCGGCAGCTCGTAACCGGCGACCAGATGCTGTCGAAACGAACCACCGTTGCTCAGATCCATCTTTGGTAGTTTTGAAGAGACTGTACGGCGCGCCAGAGTCTGGGCACCGAAAAATGTAGCCGCAGTCGACGCATGCCACCACGGGCGCAATGCCTCGGCGGGCTGCGTACATAAAAATGTTTTTTCGTTTTTGTGTGATGGTATTTAGCTCTGCTTCTACCGGAGGCAAGAAAAGTGAAAAGGTACCAGTACGTTCATGGGGGAGGCTCACTACTTCGAGTCGACTTGGTAGGGTTACTCGTTTAGGAGCTTCACCTTCAGTTAGGTATCGCTCTTCACGGCGAAGATACTCGTCTTCCGCCCGCGGTACGAGGTCGCCGAGCAACACATTACGGCCTGTCAGTTTGGCAATAGTCTTCACTACTTCGCGTATGTCGAGGTAGGGGCGAACCCGACTTTTGTAGGCACGAGAGCGTGATTGCTCAATAATAATATCGGTAATATCGTGTCGGTCGAGGCAGGCGTGGGTGGGGGTGGTAATAATGAGTTTGGCGTGGGAGACATCATTGAAGGCGTCGTACGCTGCCAGCAGCTTTTTTTTGCTGAGTGTTGGTGAGAACGTAACGACCCGTTTTTCAATACCGCGTTCGAGGTGAGCTTGGGCGCGGCTAACGTCCGCGGACGTAGGTACAATGAAAAGAACTGACCCGCGGTGCGCAAAGGTCTCTCGAATGCGACTTCGATAGGCGCGGAAGCGGTCTTCGTAGGTTCCCATCAAGATACTCACCTCTGGTTGGACGGCTTGTGTTTGGGTGGGTACGTGCAGGCTGTACGGTATCGTGCCTTCCCGCATTTCTTTAGGGAGGAGGGCGTAGAGAATGGCACCTCGTTCCGCTGGTACTACCGCTTCGAGGGTGGCGGCGGTTGTTACTAAGTTCGGGGAGAGAGAGGCGCGCACGGTTTGCTCAGGTAGTTTACGCAACGTAAAGGTAGCAGCGCGGAGCGCTGCTTTGGTTGATGAGCCGGGTACACACGATACCACCAGAGCAGGCTTTTCTTGCTTGCGTATAGGAACCTGTATGATATCGCCAGCCTGGAGCGACTGAGCGGTGTAGTAGGAAAGTGTTTCTACGTGGGTGCCTCGAATGAGCGGAATAACCTCGACGACGTTCATAATACTCTCATTGTACCAAGTTGCCGCTAAAGTACGAAAAAGCCCAGCGACCGAAGGTCGCCGGGCAGTGAATCACGCTAGGTGGTATGGGTTACCGGCGACCGGTCGTTACACCAGGTCAGTTAATAGACCTGGTGTGATGGACGCCTTTACCTGAAGCACTAAAACTCCTCTAAATAAGAAATTTGAGCACCAAGACTTGCCAGCCGTTCAACCAAGTTTTCGTAGCCGCGATTGATGCTGTAGATATTGCGCAAGACCGAGTGACCTTCCGCGCCTAACATACCAATCAGGAGAATAGTCGCGGGTCGCAGCGCGGGCGGGCAAATCAATTCGGCCGGGCGCAGTTTGGTAGGGCCAGAAATAAAGATGCGGTGCGGGTCGGCTAAGACGGTTTCAGCCCCCAGTTTATCGAGCTCGGTAAAGTAGATAGCACGTTTTTCGTAGACCCAATCGTGGATCAGGGTTTGCCCGCTAGCTTGGGTCGCAATGACCGCGAAGAAAGGGAGGTTATCGATGTTGAGGCCGGGGTAGGGTCGGGCATAAATCTTCTCCTCGAGCGCAGTTAAGGTACTGGGTTTGGTCGTAATGTCGACGAGGCGGGTAACGCCATTGTGGCTAAGGTACGGCTTACTCGTCGTATATCGGAAGCCCATCTTTTGGAGTTTGAGTAGTTCAAGCTCGAGAAAGTCGATGGGGCAGCGGGTAATTGTAATGTTCGATTTGGTTGAGATAGCTGCCGCCAAAAAGAACATACTATCGGTCGGATCTTCGGCAAGGGTGTACTCAACCTCATGCTCGATGCGTTCGACACCGGTGACGGTAAGCGCGGTCGTTCCCACACCCTCTATCTGGACGCCACAGGCCATCAAGAACGCACACATCTCCTGCACCATATAGTTGGCACTGGCGTACTTAATCACCGTCGTGCTGGGGGTGAGCGCGGCGGCAAACAGCGCGTTCTCGGTTACTGTGTCACCACTCTCATAGAGAATAATCTCTCGCGGCTGTTTGTGTTTGACCGTTACCTCAAAGCTGTCTTCGGTCGTCGCAATATCGACACCAAAATGCTCGAGGGCGTAGAAGTGTGGCCGGACGGTCCGGCTCCCAAGCTTGCAGCCACCCGATTGCGGAAGCGAGAATTTTTTTAAGTGGTGCATCAGGGGGCCAATGTACATCACAATACTGCGGGTTTTTTTGGCCGCCTCGACATCAATACTGCTGAGATCGAAGTGAGCGGGTGGCTGAATAGTCATTTCGGTGCCTTTCCAATCAATTTTGACGCCGATACTCTCGAGCACTTCAACCAGCCGAAAGACCTCCTCAATGCGCGGCACCCGGTGGAGGGTGGTTTTATTTTTATTTAGTAACGCAGCGCAGAGGAGTCCAACGGCGCCGTTTTTACTCGTGTTGGTCTCGATGGTGCCACTCAGCTTATGTCCACCATGTATGGAGAGATTCATGGTGCCGGGGGAGAGGGTAATGAGATTTTTCCCCAGAGCTTGGCCAATTTTTTTCAACATGTCGGCGCTTACGTTTTGGCGACCCCGCTCAATGCGGGCTATTGCACTCTGGGTAGTTTTGAGTTTTTTAGCCAATTCAGTTTGCGTAAGGCCTTGCGCCTCACGCAGGTCAGCAATACGGTGTCCGAGATTATTTTCCATATCTTACTAGTATAGCAAATACGCTATAGTGCTGCAGCAGTGTTGCTGGGGAGACATTTTTGGTACTATGGTCGGCAATGCTGCGTAAACTCAATCCTAAAATTGGTATCGACCTTGGTACCACCAACGTACTCGTTTTTGTACCCGGCGAGGGGATTGTCCTAAATGAGCCATCGGTGGTAGCGGTGTCCGACGACAATCAAGTGCTTGCTGTCGGTGTGGAAGCCAAGCGGATGATCGGTCGTACGCCGGAAAATATTCGCGCCTACCGCCCGATGAAAGACGGTGTCATTGCTGACTACCGCGTGACCGAGGCCATGCTGCGGTACTTTCTCCAAAAGGCATTAGGTCGTTTCAATATCCTTAAACCTGAGGTCATGGTCTCGGTCCCGGCCGGTGTTACCTCAACTGAAAAGCGGGCGGTGGTCGAAGCAGCTAACAAGGCTGGTGCGCGTAACGCGTACGTGGTGAAGGAGCCTATCTTGGCGGCGATTGGTGCTGGTGTACCAATTTATGAGCCGCAAGGCCATATGATTGTTGACATCGGCGGCGGCACCATCGACTGTGCAGTGATTAGTCTGGGTGGTATCGTAGCGGCCAATTCAGTCAAATGTGCAGGTAACCGTATCGATCAGTCAATTATTGACTACATAAAGAAGACCCGTAATCTCGCAATCGGTGAGAAAACCGCAGAAGAGGTAAAGATTCAGGTCGGTTCGGCATTACCACTCGAGGAGGAGCTCGTGATGGATATTAAAGGCCGTGACCTCTTAACCGGCCTGCCACGCACGACCGAGCTGCGCACCAATGAGATTGTGAAAGCCATTAATCGCGAGCTACGTGAGATGGTAGCCGCCATTAAAGAAGTGTTTCAAGAGACGCCACCGGAGTTGGCCTCGGATATCATCGACGGCGGTATCATTATGACGGGCGGCACCAGCCAGCTTCGTAATTTTCCTGAGCTCGTGAAGCGGCGGACGGGCGTAAAAGCAGAATTGGCTAATCAGGCTTTGTTTTGTGTGGCGAAGGGGACAGGGGTGGCGTTGGAACATCTTGGCACCTATAAACGCGCCATCGTCGCCAAGAGATAAATTCCGGACAATTACTTTGTTGCGCGTCGAAAAATATTGTTCACCGTACCACTAAGTACGGCTCACAATATTTTTCTCGCGCGCCTCGTACTTGCCTCAGAATGTATCCCTTGGTACCTAAGTACATTGGGTGTAGGTGATTGCTTGAATTAAACGCCGGTGACTTAGATTAGAGTTCTTCATCTTCCTCCTCTTCCTCTTCACCAAAGCGTATATCTGCCATTCTTGCAAGTATTACAATTTCGTCCCAGTCCGATTTCAAAATTCCGAACCTTTCAAACCCCTCCTGGTATTCGTCGTTCTCTACTGATAAATCGGGCTCGTCTTTAAGCAGGGTGATAATCCCTTTTGCAAGCTCCTTTCTCTCATCAATATCAGTACTCTCTTTGAAGTCTTTTACTAGTTGATGTAGCGGGTTTTCACCATCCTCTCGTCTTTCATATTTTGGAAATTCAAAGGGCATAACTAGATTGGTTAATACTAGTATCATGATAATAGCACGTAAGATATTTACTGAATGGACTTTCTTTCACAACAGGGTAAATGTTTTTACGTAAGGCAGGGTATGATGTAGGGAAGACATTGGTCTGCCCATTTACGTATGGATGAACGAGTACCCGCAACACCGACCGAGAAATTTACCTCCCCCGAGGAGGAGATTGCGTTTTTGCGGCAGCGGATTGCGGATCGTGAGCGAGAGCTCTTGGACCGCAACAAAGAAGCCGATGCGGTTGATTTTGAAACCGTCGGGAA
>CAZZPW010000015.1:9325-22632 GCA_964655825.1 uncultured Candidatus Saccharibacteria bacterium | reverse complement strand
CGTTACCGAGTGAAGCTGAACCAGGAGTGTCGTCCTCGTCCTCGTCTTCGTCGTCCATACCGTCTTCATCGCCCATGTCATCGTCGCCCATGTCTACTGGAGTAGTACAGAGCGCGTTAGCTTGTGCGCGTGAACCAGCACCGAAGTACTGCGTTGGGTTGACGAGTCCGAGTGGAGTAAGGATCTCCGCGCGGTACATCATTTGGAAGTTAGCAACTGCAGCGCCAGTAGCTGGGCCGTAGTAACTTGTCTCCATACCTGGTGAACCGGCAGAACCAGCTGGTGCTACTTGGGTTTCAGGCATGCTGTTAAGGAATTGCTGTAGGGCCATTACATCAGCACCGGTCGATCCCATTGAGAGGTCGCGGGTCCAAGTGTAAGGACATACAGAAGCGGTTGAACCGCCAGACATGTCGTCGCCACCAGCATCACCAAGTGATGATTGGAGCTGGGTTACGAGAGCAATGAGCTCTTCGAGTGACATGTCTTCTACGCTCTGAGCTGAAGCCGGAGCTACAACTGAGAACATCATTGCGATTGCTACGAACGCAACAGCGAACTTAGCAAAAGCAGAACTAAGAGTATTAGACATACTTTCTTTTAAACAATCTGTTTAGAATTACTTCTAACATTACTAGTAATATGAATTAATTCATATTCGCGACCGGAGTCGCTGTCGTACGTTCTCTGACGCACTACTACTGGGTAGTACGAGAGTGTCGCGCGACAGCGACGCCGGTCTGTCTAGTAAGTCAATTTAATAAGGATTTTACCCGAGGGCGCGAACGCGTCGGGCACCACTACAGAGATGCCGCTGGTAGTGGTCAGCGTATGACAGTACGTATGTATATGTATTAGTAGCCATTGCGATGGCGAACTAAACTGTCAACGTTCACGTGCGTCTTTGGGCGTGCTCTAAATAAAAAGCGTGCGCCCTGCACTGTACCGCTCAGTATACTAACTGCGCGATACTGTGCCCACAAAACAACTGTGGATAGAAACACAATTCAGTCAGGGAGCTTACGGGGTTTTAGGTCGTACGTCAACCGTACAGACACTACTACACCACAAAGCCGGACTGGGCATCTACCTAACGAAGACGCCCACGTACACCGCATCTTACACATCAGACCGGCAACAAACCACTTAAATATTGGGTGTCAAGTAACAGCCACACGTACTACAACGTACCGAATACGATGAATTGTTCTACCGAACAGTGTCTGCAATTGTCTTATACTTTAGTATGTCTAAGACGGTACTTATGACTGTTAGAAAAGAACATACTTAGACCAACGACGTTCTCCAATTCTTTTTATCTGGTTGTCTTCAATCATGGCGTTTAGTTCTCGCTGAATTGTCTTTTCGCTGACATCGGTGATAATGTCGGTTATGTCTTTTATACTCACCTCCCCTTTGGCTTCAATGATAGTTAAGATACGGGCACGGCGACTGGCCTGGTCGCTGCCGGCAGATAGTGGCGTTGCGGTGCTCGAGCGAGGCGTTGGTGCCGGCGCTGGAGCAGTACGGCGAGTGGTTTTAGGGGGTGTCGGCAGTGGTGCATTACGTTCAGCGAGTAGCTGATCTTCGTGGCTATACTTAGCGAGTGCGCGCAGCACAGAGTCGACTTCGTTGTCGATTACCTGCAGTACCTCACTGGTGATGACTCCCATTGCCTGCGCTACCCGCAACTTGCTCTCGAGCGCAATCAGAGCGTGTGTTACTGCTTGGACGGTCTCTTCAGCGACGTGGGCGCGGACCGTCAGAGACTCTAAGACGACATCGTGGAGTCGCTTAGCAGTGTCTTCTATGTCGCGTATCTGGCGCTCGTATCTGTCTTTTTCATGGACAGACTGTGTAATATAAAAGACTACAGAGACAATTCTTTCTGTCTTTTTAAAAATGTATTTATAATATGACTCGTCTTGTATTAGTTTTTGTGTTGACTGAGTGGCCTTGATTAAATCGCGCGTGTCCATGATGCCGGTATTTTGTCTGATAAACCTGTACGAACATAATTATTAGAGACACTATACGACAAAGCCGTGTCTAAAACAACTTGACGGGTAGCTGTCTATACGACGTCTTTCTGGTACGAGCAGAGTGTGGTCTGCGCGCTTCGCGAACAATCGAAACCGTTTTTTGCGTGGTATGATGTGGGGGTACGCTACGCTCTACTTCGTAGCAATTACTGACCGTTTTAGTCACGCCCACCTATGGCAGCTCGTAAGAAATCCGTAAAACATAAACCGCCGCGTAAGCCCCTGTTAGATGAACTCTCTCCGCACACCCGTCACGCAATTGCTGCCGTCGGCTTTCTGGTCTTGGGGGTATTTTTTGCGCTTGCACTCGTCGAGAGTGCTGGGTTAGTCGGCGACGTCACGAAGACAGCTCTTGTCTGGCTTTTTGGAACGGGCGCCTACGCCGCTCCCCTGGTGTGCGGGTTTTACATTTATGCGCTCATGCGGCCGCAAGAGAATGAGGAGATATCGCGGGCAAAAATCTTTGGCATTGGCGTCGGGTTTGTGAGTCTCCTCGGGGCGCTCGAGCTCTACCACATAGGTTCTGACGGCGTCGTCGCGGGCGGCGGTATTGGGTGGTTACTCGCTACGCCATTGGTCTACCTCTTTAATGAGATTGCGGCGGCGGTCATCATCGGTGCTGTCTTTCTTATAAGTATCTTCTTACTGTTTGACATTGGCTTACGTAAGCCCCAACCAAAAGCTGAACAGGAAGACGAGGACACCTCGCTGGAACACATGCTCAATACCGGTGACGTTGATGAGACTGCTCCCGACACGCCCATCGACGCTACCCCTGAGCCCGAACCAACGCAGCCCAAACGATCGTTTGGTGCTCGCCTCGGCACGAAGGCCGCCGAACCAAAAGAATTTGCCGTCAGTAACTTTGAGGGCCCGTACGACCCGCCACCCCTCTCGTTACTCTCAAAAAGTAAAGGCCGGGCGCGGAGTGGTGACGCCAAGGCGAATACGCTCACGATTAAGAAAACGCTGGGTACGTTTGGTATCAACGTCGAAATGGATGAGGTCGAGATTGGACCGACGGTTACCCGGTACGCACTCAAACCGGCGCAGGGGGTCAAAATTGCACGCATTGTCGGTCTGAGTCAGGAGCTACAACTCGCGCTCAAGGCCAGCAGTATCCGTATCGAGGCACCGATTCCGGGTAAATCATTGGTTGGTATCGAGGTACCAAACATCGAAAAGGCCACGGTGGGGTTAGCCTCTTTGTTGGCGTCGCCCGAATATACCGACTCGCCTAATCCCCTCCTTACGGCACTTGGTAAAGACATTACGGGACACGCTCACTTTGCGAATGTGGCCCGTATGCCCCACGCACTCATTGCCGGTACGACCGGTTCGGGTAAATCGGTGATGATTCATAACCTGATTGTCTCGCTCCTCTACCGCAATTCGCCCGAGCAGCTCCGTTTTATTATGGTTGACCCGAAGCGGGTAGAGCTGACGCTCTACAACGGTATACCGCACTTGATGACCGACGTAATCATTGATGCCAAAAAGGCCCTACTGGCGTTGAAGTGGGCTGTCAAAGAAATGGAACGGCGCTACGACGTACTACAGGCGGAGCGCGTTCAGAATATCGATTCGTACCACAAAAACGTCTATCGGAAAGCTAAAGCAAAATGGGTAGCAGACGGTGAACCGGAAGACGAGAAAGATAACTTACCAGAACCGCTTCCCTACATCGTCGTGATGATGGACGAGCTGGCCGACCTGATGCACGCCTACCCCCGCGAGCTCGAAGCCTCCATCGTGCGTCTCGCTCAGATGAGTCGAGCCGTCGGTATCCACCTGATACTCGCTACCCAGCGTCCCTCGGTAAACGTCATTACGGGTACGATTAAAGCAAACATTCCGACGCGTATGGCGTTTCAGGTGGCATCACAAATTGATTCGCGCACCATTCTCGACACTGTTGGGGCGGAAAAGCTTCTCGGTAAAGGTGATATGTTGTTCGTCTCGAATGACTCAGGGAAGCCAATGCGCTTGCAGTCATCGTTCTTATCTGAAGATGAAGTGAAAAATGTAGTTGATTACCTCAAAAACCAGACTGCCGCCCATACGCTGGAGTCGATTGACTTCGAAGAGGGCGATGGCAATGAATCGGGTTCCTTCTTCGGCTCACTGAGTGACGATGACGAAGAAGATGAGCTCTACGAGGAAGCGAAACAAGCCGTGATTGAGGCCGGCAAAGCCTCAACCTCGTACCTGCAACGCAAGCTTAAGGTCGGCTACTCACGCGGCGCGCGCTTAGTCGATATGCTCGAAGAGCGAGGTGTTATTGGCCCGCAAGAAGGCTCAAAACCACGCGCCATTCTTATGAACCAGGCCGATGCGGGGACAGACGATGATGCCGCCGAGACCGATGTAGAGCCGGACCGGCCGTACTAACGTATGTTCCCTCGGTACTACCTGACACTCGGGACCATACTACGCTGGCTGCTTATACTCACCGTCATTAGTGCCTTTCTCGGGTACGTCCTCTGGCAGAGCCGCATCTTCCTCACCGGACCAGTTATTACCGTGACGCAGCCGCCACCAGCGACGACGACTGCCGCGATTGTATCGGTCGCGGGGCGGGCTGAGAATATTGTCTGGATTACACTCAACGATCGGCCGATTGTGACCACACCTGATGGAGATTTCAAGGAATACGTCGTGCTGGAGAAAGGGTATACTATAGTACAGCTTGAGGCAGCCGACCGCTTTGGTCGTACTACTACTCACCACTTCTCGGTCACGCCAATGCACCAAGCCACTAGCAGCCTAAACGAATACGCACCAGAGTAACCTATGGCCAGTAAGAAAACTACAAAAAAAGCTACCCCGCCAGAAACCCCGAAGGAGAAAGACGCCGTTGATATTAGTGAAACCTTGCGGAGCATTAAGACTAAATTTGGCGATGATGCCATCATGACCCTCAATGAGAGTCATAAGGTCGATATCGACTCGGTCTCGACCGGCTCGATTGGGCTCGATGATGCACTGGGTATTGGCGGCCTCCCTCGCGGACGCATCATTGAGATATTTGGTCCGGAGAGCTCGGGTAAGACGACGCTCTCGCTGCACGCGGTGGCTGAAGCCCAAAAAGGCGGCGGCGTCTGTGCCTTCATCGATGCCGAGCACGCAATGGACCCCGAGTACGCCAAAGCCATTGGCGTGAAACTCGATGAGCTGCTTGTCTCACAGCCAGGTAGTGGTGAGCAGGCACTAGAGATCGTCGAGAGCCTGGTCCGTAGCGGTAAGCTCGACGTGATTGTGATTGACTCGGTAGCTGCGCTCACGCCCAAAGACGAAATTGAAGGCGAAATGGGTGCCCACCACGTGGGTAAGCAAGCCCGGTTGATGAGTCAGGCGCTGCGTAAGCTCACGGGTATTGTCTCCAAGAGTAAAACAGTGGTTATCTTTATTAACCAAATCCGCATGCAGGTCGGCGTTATGTTTGGCAACCCCGAGACGACCCCGGGCGGTAAGGCGCTTAAGTTCTACACCTCGGTTCGGCTCGATATTCGCCGTATCGCCCAAATTAAAAAGGGCGACGAAGTTGTCGGTGGCCGCCACCGGGTTAAGGTAGTTAAAAACAAGGTCGCCGCTCCCTTCCGTACCACCGAGTTTGACTTGATTTATGGCGAGGGTATTAGTCGCGAAGGCGAGCTGCTCGCCCTGGGTGAGAAGTACGGTATGGTCAGTAAAAGTGGTGCTAGCTATAGCTACACGCCGGTGGGTGGCGACGAGTCGGCGGTGGTAAAACTCGGTCGTGGCTACGATGCCGCCCGTACCAGCCTTAAAGAGGATAAAAAACTGAGTACTCAGCTGCTCAAGGAGATTCGCAAAGCATTGAAAGAAGAGGTGTAACGAAACGAGGCACACAACGAGCCGCTACCCTTGGGTAGCGGCTCGTTGTGTAGACCTCCAATTCCCCAGCTAGAGCGCCAGTGGCGTATAGGAATGAGCGCGCAGGTGGCGCAACTGACGATACAGGGCAACGGCACAGACGAGCACCAGAGCAGTCACGAGCAACGTGAGCGTATCGGCACCCTGCACAACTCCGAGGGTAAAGTTGCCCAACTCCCCTACTGGGCGCGATACGAACGCGTCCCAAATCTGGGCAACAAACACCAACTCTTTGAGCCACCAGCCGAGCACAAGTAAGCCCAACGCGTATAGCGTGACGGGGTGCGTCGCCCAGTGAATGGCGGCTGCGTAGTACACTTGGCGCATAATGGTTGCTGATAGGTTTCGTTTCATACACTCATTGTAACGGTACACTCAAAAAAAAGGTTACGTGTCGATATCGCTTAACAATTCGCTTTCTCGACCCTGGGCTTCTTTACGAAAGGCGGCCTTCGCCCGGTGAATGCGGGCTTTAATGGTACCCGTATTCTCGCCCGTCTCGACCGCGATATCATGGTGTGACCAACGTTCGAGGTAGTGCAGACGTAAGACGTGGGCAAAATGGCCTGGTAGTTTGGCTAAGAGGCGCTCGATCGCATCGTGACGCTCGGCAAAGCCAGTATGGTCAGCCCGCTCTCCGATGTACTGCTCAAATTCTGGGTCGAGTTGCGCAAACCGCTGCCCTTCTTTGACTAACTTTTGGTACCGGGTAAAGGCAGTATTCATCAGAATACGGTACGCCCACGAACTAAACTGAGCGCCCGGTTGTGGCTGGTAGCGGTGCGCGTTGATATATATTTTGGTAAAGGCATCTTGCACAATCTCCTCGGCATCTAACTCATTAAAGACGATGGTTTTTGCCTTACGTAGGAACGCGTCCTGGTAGCGCTCAACTAAAATCTGGAAGAGCCAGGGCTGAGCTTGGCTGCGACGCAAAACGTCCTCGTCGGATAAATCACGTCCCGAATCTGTGGCTGTATACCCGAGCATATGCTAGTATTGTGCGCGTTATAACCAACCAATGCAAGTCAGGGTTATATCCTACCCAGCCCCATTGCCTGTTACCGGCTCACGCTATGACCCTCTTCGGCACGCGTGTCGCTCACAAGGGGGCGGGGTCTAAGATTTCTAATTCGTAAACTCATAAGAAAATCTAAGATGGCCAAACTGCAGTACAACGAAGTGACCGCAAAGCGCACCATTATTATGGATGGGGATCCGTATTTGGTGCTTTCCGCCTCCCTATCCAAAAAAGATCGTCAGAAAGCCAGTAACAGTACGAAGTTAAAAAACCTGCGTACCGGTGCAACCATTGACCGCACCTTTCACCAGGCCGATGTCTTTGACGAGGCCGAGCTGGAGAAGCGAACGGTTAAATACCTCTACCACAACCGTGGCGAATATTGGTTTTGCGACCCCGACAATCCGCGCGACCGCTTCCAACTGGCTGATGACGTGGTGGGAGATTTGGCGGACTTTGTATCCGAAAACTCCGTTATCGAGGCTAAGGTGTTTAATGACGAAATTCTCACCATCGTGGTACCCATTAAGGTAGAATTGGTGGTGAAAGAGGCATCTGAAGCGGTTAAAGGTAACACCAGTAGTGGTGCCACCAAAGAAGTCACGCTCAAAACCGGCTACCGACTCCAGGTGCCGCAGTTTATTAACCAGGGCGATACTATTTCGGTTAATACTGAGACGGGTGAGTACTCAGAGCGGGTAGCCAAAGCCTAACAGCGCTATCTGGGCAAGAAAAAATCGCGTCGAAGCGTGTCATCGACGCGATTTTTGTTTTGCAGAACGGCGCTGTTGCAGACCATCCCAAGCGGATTGGACCATGTGTGCTAGCAACCAAGCTGCAAACACTGACCAACCGACAAGCAGGTACAGTAGTATCGAGTTTGAGAGCGAGAGCCCCCAAAACCAGTATCCCGCTGTTGCTACCGGAAATGCAATGGTTCCGGCGAGTAGCACTACTCCTATTGCCATGGATCTATCTCCTTCCCTACCTTAAGTAAACCATATCCTGACAAGCTACGCTGCCACTATCAACAAACCCAGCCATAATGGCTGGGTTTGTTGATAGTGGCAGCGTGGGCGTACCAATAAGATTAGTGGCTCACGTACGGCATCAAGGCCATAAAGCGAGCGCGCTTGGTAGCACGCGCGAAATCTCGCTGCTGCTTAGCGGTCATACCAGTCCGGCGACGTCCATGCATGCGCGCGTGCGGGTTAACGTGATTCTTTAAGCGTGTGATGTCCTTGTAGTCGATATGATTGATTGTCTGGGTTTTCGTTTCGTTTTCCATACGTGTTTCTTAACACAATTGATATCAGTTGGTGTAGTTTTTAGACCTAGAAATTGTTCGTACACAAGGCGAAGCGAGAAAATGAAATGAGTGGGAGATAAACTCCAGTGAATTTCATTTTACGATGCTTCAACGCAGTGAATGGACAATGTATTGTCTAAAAAGGGATGTCCTCAGGGTTGATTTCCTCATCCGGGTACTCCGGTGCGGCAGGCTGCTCATTGCTTTCCTTAGCAGAACTATTGTTGGCTGGTGCCTCACCACCGCCACCGCTACCTTTTGGTCCAAATTGTACCCGATCAGCAATAATCTCGGTGCGGTACTGCTTTTGCCCGTCCTTCTCCCAAGAGCGGGTCTGTAAGCGACCTTCAATGAATGCACTACTCCCCTTATTGAGGTACTGGGCAGTCGTTTCAGCTTGGCGACCAAACACCACAATATTGTGGTAGTCGACTGCATCTTGCCAATTACCGTCACGGTCTTTGTAGCGGCGATTGGTTGCAATCGCGAACTCAGTCACGTTGGTGCCGCTCGGAAGCGCTTTCATTTCTGGGTCTCGCGTGAGGTTTCCGAAGACCATTGCTTTATTAAGGTACATACTCTCGTGGATTAGGTTACTACTAGGCTTTAGTGTCTTCCGACGCAGCTGACTCGACAGTCTCGTCGCTGTCTGTCTCTGCCGCAGGCGCATCGGTTGACTCCTCGGTTGTCTTCGCTGACTCAGGTGACTCGTCGGCACTAGCTTCAGGAGCTGGCTCGCTCGGCGCGTTGGCAATGGCCGCATCAACATCGATGTCGGTTACGGGCTTACGCGCAGCGAGGGCTTCGTGTAGATAGAAGGGATGCTCCTCTTCTTGCCGCGTGAGGCGCACTACGAGTGCCCGCAGGACCGACTCATGGGCCTCAACTTCGTGCAGCACTTCTTCCACAACTCGTGGTTCAGCGGTGAAGCGAATCCACCCGAAGTATGAGGTGGTAAACCGGCGGTACTTGCCGTCAATCATCTTTTGTAACTCGTACGCCAGGTCGAAACGCTGGGCTGTCTCGGTGAGACCGATGGTACCACCAGCCTCGGTAATGATGCTGGTAAGCGCATCCTCTATAGTCGTCACTTCCCCTTCAGCAACTGTTGGAAGTACGTGGAAGGCGAGCTCATAGCTACCCAACTCATCGTTGGTAGCAGCTGCCTCAGTTGCTGGCATGGTTGTCTCTGACATTATTTTCAGAATTTAACTAATAACAACAGCCGTACCGTACCACAAAAAAGTGCGCTACTCAATATGGTGCGAGTCGCCCACCGCGGTAGTATGCGAGCAGACTGGAGGAATCACCATGGGCATTACCCCATTTAAATTTGCCGGCAGACCTAACCCAAAGTATCCACAGGATATCGTACTAGGGACTGGTGAGGTCTGGTGTCTTGTACCCAAAAAACCACCTGCGGACAACCCGGCTGAGTCTAGGCTGTATGAGCAGGGGTACAGGTACTGTCAGCACCCGCATCGCGGGGGGCCAACCATCATGATACTGATCATCGACGCCGCACCGTAAGGTGCGGCGTTTATCTGATAGCGAAGAAAATGCTATACTACTGCTGATGCGACAGTCCCCTACTCATTGGTCAGTTCTGTTTGTGTGCCTCCTACTCGCTGGCGGTACAGGCTATTTTTTTTACCAGAGCACCCAGCTGGAGACAGCCTTACGCACTCTGAGCGTCAGCGCGAGTAGTACCATCCAATCACTCCAGGGTGAGCTCACCGAAGCCCGCGTGGCTATCGCCGACCGCGACGAGCAGCTCGCGGGCCTCGAGGAAGACCTTGAAGAGGCGAAAGATGACCTGCGCGACGCCGAACGTGACCTTGAAGATTTTGAAGACGAGTACCGCGATACCATCGACACGGTACGCGACCTCAACAAACTTTCCCAAATTGACCAGGAACTCCTCCAGCAATACTCTCGCGTGTACTTCCTCAACGAAAACTACGTACCACAGCGGTTGATTGAAATTGACAGTGAGTGGATAGACGAAACGAAAAACGATGAGTACTTCTTGGCCCAGGCCTGGCCCTTTTTAGAAGACCTCTTAGAGGATGCTGAGCGCGATGATATTGATTTACGCATCCTGTCTGCCTACCGCTCGTTTGACGAACAAGCCCAACTTAAAGGTCAATACTTACGAACGTACGGCGAGGGTGCTAACACCTTCTCGGCCGACCAAGGCTACTCTGAGCACCAACTCGGCACAGCCGTCGATTTTACGACCCCTGCGTTACCTGGCCAGCTCGAGACGTTTGGTGAAACTGAAGCCTACGAGTGGCTGCTCGATAATGCCTATAAACATGGCTTCATTCTGTCCTACCCCGAGGGTAACGAGTTTTATGTCTACGAGCCTTGGCACTGGCGCTTTGTCGGCGAAGACCTCGCTCGTGACCTACGCCGCGACCGGAAGGCTTTCTACGACGTACCCCAGCGCGAGCTTGACGAGTATCGTCTAGAACTCTTCGACTAACATGTCCGCTTACACGCTCGGCTTTGTCTTTGACTCGTCACAAGAAAAGGTCTTACTCGTCCATAAACAACGACCTGCCTGGCAAGCAGGCAAGGTGAATGGTATCGGTGGTAAAGTAGAACTCGGTGAGACTCCGCACACTGGTATCGTACGTGAGTGTCAGGAAGAGACCGCGTTATACATTCCTGAATCGGCTTGGAAACACTTTGGTGTGATTCAAGAAAATGGTGCAACGATAGAACTTTTTACAACGGTGTATGATGGTCCACTGGAAGCGGCAACGCAAACCGATCACGAAGAAATTTCCTGGCTGTCATGCAATGAATTACCCCGTAATGTTATCGCAAATCTACATTACCTCGTACCAATGGCCCGCGAAATACTGCGTGGACACCAGGTTAAAGCAATTACCCTTAGGTATTAAGCTGGTACTGCTTACGTGCGTTCGCCTGTAATTGGGTAGCAACATCGGCCACCGCCATCCGCTTTAGCGCAGCAATGCTCTGTACCACCTCTTGTACCATCCACGGTTCGCACCGTTGACCTCGGTGCGGTTTGGGTGCCACGTACGGGCAGTCGGTCTCGGCGTGAATACGTTCGAGCGGGGCCGCTTTGACAATTTCCTCGTAGTCTGTAGCGAAGGTAATGACGCCGGTAAACGAAACCGTTCCCCCTAACTCGAAAAATTGCTTTGCCTCTTCGAGCGTACCAGCGTAAAAGTGCACGTTAAATGGTACCGTAGCGTACTGCTTCAGTACCTGATAGACGTCCTCATAAACGCTCTGGCCCGTCGGGCTAGCCTCCCCTGGCTTAGGGTTTCGGGTGTGAATCATCAGCGGTAGCTGGAGCTCGTTAGCCAGCTCAATTTGTTTAATAAACGCGGTCTCTTGCACTTCATAGGTATCCACCCCGTTGTGCCAGTAGTCGAACCCACACTCGCCAATGCCAACTACTTTGGGTTGTTGCGCAAGTTGGCGAAAAAAATCAGTATCAAACTCCTCGCCTTTACTCGTGAAGCTCGGGCCACCGACCTCTTCTTCACTATGAAACTGAGGCGTGGTTTGAATCGGGTGTAAACCGACCATGGCGTAGCAGTGCTCGTATTGCGCTGCTAACTCCACCGCCCGCTCACTCGTCGACTGCTTGGTACCAATATTGATGACCGCGACACCTGCCTCGGCGCACGTCGCCGCGACGCTGTCGACATCGTCGGCAAACGCACTGAGGTTAAGATGAGCGTGGGTATCAATGTATTGCCAATTAAACGCCATACTTCATCAACTATACCACAACCCCCTCTGTCCAAATAGTACAGTTAACTGTACTATTTGGGTATGACGAATGTCTCTAAAAAACAACTGCAGACAGATGAGTATCGCCGCCTATCTAAACAATTTTCAAATACGCTTGCTCGACTGACCGCTATCACCAGTGAAGGTTTTATCGACGATTTACTTGGACCTGAAGAAAAAACAATGCTCATCAAACGGCTGGCTGCAATTGTTATGTATGGCGAAGGGTATTCAAGTTATCGTGTGGCCCAAACACTCAACATTAGTCCAGCAACTGCCAACACCATTCGCATACAGTTTGAATCAGGATCGTATGAAAATATTAGAAAATTGTTTGTGCGCCACAAAACTGATTACCGTAAGCTGCTCAACATTATCGACACAATATCTCGCGCTGGGCTCCCTCCCCTAGCCGGCCCGGGGCGTTGGGGTGAACTCGCATCAGTACGCGGCACCCGCTCAAAACAAAAATAGTACAGTTAACTGTACTATTTTTGTTTCACCTGTTTTGCGGTATAGTACGGAGAGTTCACCCGGAGGTACCTATGGATACGTTCAATCAACCTGAGACTGACCCGTTGTATAGCCTGTGGTGGTGGGAGCGTTGGTGGCAGTACTGCTACTACACCATCCTCTGCGACCTACCGGTCAACGTAGCTTTTTACAACCTCCTCGATGAGGAGACCGACTGATGGCTCTGCCATCAGTCGTTTTGTATTTGGGCAAATAATTCCGGAAATTCGGGCTGGAAAAAGTGCCCCCGGTCGGTAAAGGTATGTAGCTGAGCACTTGGCACAGCGGTAGCTACCTGCTCGCTGTGCGTGTAGGGACAAATTGGGTCGTCGGTACTATGGTAGAGATTAATAGCTTGAGCTGCATCATTAAGTACTGACAGCGCACCTAGATTAGCACCAAAACTACCCAGCTCTTCCCCATCGAGAGGTAGACATAACGCAACTAAGTGTACCTGTTCGATTTGAAATGGTACTTCATTTTCGGTGAGGTAGCGGAGTAAAAAGCAAGCGCCGAGTGAGTAGCCAACAACGTGCGTAGGAGTATCTGTTTCAATGTATGGGACCACTTTCTCAAACCAAATTTTCCACGCTTCGTAGTCGGCATTTTGCTTATTCGGCATGGCCATAAACAGCCACTCGTACCCTTCGGCTTCGAGCTGCATTTCTAACCAATCGCGCCAGCGCTGGTACGGCGCTGGGTGCGGCTCATACGTTTGGGCACGTAAATATTTGTAAAATGCTTCGTT
>CAZZPW010000015.1:2250-9225 GCA_964655825.1 uncultured Candidatus Saccharibacteria bacterium | reverse complement strand
AGGCGGTTAAAGAGATTGGTAGGTTTCTTATTGGCGCGGATGGCGGCGCGGATGAGCTGGCTGGTCTCGGGCATACACGGCAAGAGCAACCGGCCGACGTGTAAAAGGTCTCTCCGCAACTCACGCAGAATCTCCTTAGCTGCCTCGGGGTCGGTCTTGATGAGCTTAAATGGCTCGGTTTCAGTAATCCGTTCGTCCATACGGCCGATGAGTGACCAGATGTGGTCCATCGCCTGTTGGAAGTTGAGGAGCTCTGGCCCCTCAAGCGTGGTCGGGTCGAGTGGCGCAAAGTCTTCTACCTCGAGGTGGGTCTCGGACATCTTCAGGATGCGGGCGGTGAGGTTACCAAGGCCGTTGACCAAGTTGGCGGTATAGTACTCGTCGAGCTTCTCCCAGGTCAGATCGGAGTCGTCGGTCGGGTGCACGTGGCGGAGAAGTAGGTAGCGCGATGCATCGGTACCGTACCGCTCTACCATCTCGTAGGGTGAGATTACATTACCAATACTTTTACTCATCTTCTGTCCCCCACTGGTAATAAAGCCGTGGTAGAAAATGCGATCGGTGGCGGGCAGGTCGGCCGCTTTGAGCATCGCTTGCCAGATAATTGATTGGAAGCGCACCTGGTCTTTACCGGCCATCTGGAGCGTCTCCCCTTCGCGCCAGAAGGTCTTAAAGTTACCCTCCTCGACCGGCCAGTCGAGGCAGGAGATGTAGTTGGTAAGGGCGTCGAACCACACGTACATGACGTGCTCCTCATCGCCTGGTACCGGCACACCCCAATCGACCCGGCTCTTTGGGCGCGAAATGGAGAGGTCGCCTAAACCGCTCTTCACAAACTCTATCGCCCACTGGCGTTGCCATTCAGGGGTAATACTGTCGGCACGACTAAAGTACTCGAGCAAGTAGTTTTCAAACTCCGAGAGTTTAAAGTAGTAGTTCTCCTCTTCAATCTCAATCGGGTCATCGTTAGGGTGGTTCGGACACCGACCATCGACCAAATCGCTCTCACGCAGAAACATCTCGTCGCCCACGCAGTAGAGGCCTTGGTAGACTTTCTTGTCGATGTAGCCGTTCGCCTGGCAGCGACGCCAAAGCTCTTGGGCTGCAGCCTTGTGTACCTCGCTACTAGTGCGGACAAAGTGGTCGTTCGAGAGACTAAGAGCTGTTTTGAGCTCATTAAAGCGCGCAGCAAAGTGGTCGACGTAGGCTTGTCGGCTCTGCCCGCTCTCGTCGGCCTTTTCGGCAATTTTTTGACCATGCTCGTCGGTGCCGGTATTAAAAAAGACCTCGTGCCCCATTAATCGCCAGTAGCGCGCGAGGGTATCGGCCTGAATGAGCTCCAAAGCATGACCCATATGTGGATCGGCGTTCACGTACGGCAACGTGGTCGTAATATAGCGGGCTGGTTTTTCTGACATAGTAAAAATACTGTAGCACAGCTAGGGTAGAAAAACAGCCGCCGAGGGAAACTCGGCGGCTGAAATATTGGAAACTCATACCTCGAGCAGCTGTTGTCGCTGCAGAGGCGTAAACCCGCTCTCTCGTAGCAGCCTGACGCAGTCTTTCTCTGACCAGCCAGCCTCACTTTGTAAGCGAGCGAGCAACGTCGGAAGTACTGCTCGCGGAACACCACATTTTTCGCGCTCAAGCGCGTTCGTGCAGTGGGCTTGCAGTTCCTGGAAACCTGGCCGATACTCATCTAACCAGGCGTGAATCTTTTCAATGGCGGTGACTGAATTCCGAGCAATCGTTTTAGTCTGTTCAGTCGACATCACTATACCTCCCCGGTTGGTAACACTATCTACTGAGAAAGATAGGCTACCAGCTCTGAAATTGCAACTCGCTGTTGTTGGCCGGTGTCGCGGTCGCGAACCGTGACGGTATCTGCGTGCTCGGGTGCCTCTTCGCCCAAGGTATCGAAGTCGATAACGATACAGTGTGGAGTGCCAATTTCGTCTTGGCGGCGGTACCGTTTGCCGACGTTGCCGTTGTCGTCCCAGGCGACATTGCCAAACTCTTTTTTAAGCATGGTAAATACCGCGCGGGCTTTTTCGACCAGCGGTGGCTTATTCTTGAGGAGCGGTGAGACAGCGACACGGTACGGAGCGAGATGGGCGGGGAGCGCGAGGTAGGTACGCACTTCCCCGTTCATCTCATCTTCGCGGTAGGCTTCGCATAAGACTGCAGTAAACGCGCGGCCAAGACCAAAGCTCGGCTCTAAGACGTGTGGGATAAACCGACTACCGTCGGGTTCGATGTACTCCATCGACACGCCACTATGTTCCATATGGTTCTTGAGGTCGTGGTCGGTGCGATACGCAAAGCCAGCCAGTTCGTCAAAGCCTTTGCCCGGGAAGTTGTATTCAACGTCGATAGTCCGCTGGCTGTAGTGAGCCAAGTCGTCGGCGGGTACTTCGTACTCACGGAGGTTGTCATCTGACAAGCCAATGTGCCGGTGCCAGGCCTGGATGTCGGACCGTAGTTTTTCAAAGTGTTCCTCCCACTCTTCCTCCTGAACAAAGTACTCAATTTCCATCTGCTCAAACTCGCGCACCCGAAAGAGCCACTCCCGGGGGGCAATCTCGTTGCGAAACGCTTTACCAATTTGGGCAATACCAAACGGTATTTTGGGTGCCATGGTATCGACCACATTCTTGAAATTCACAAAAATACCCTGCGCCGTCTCCGGGCGCAGGTACACTTTACCAGCGTCGCCAGCAGTTGCTCCGATGCGACTCTCGAACATCAGGTTAAACTCCCGCGCTTCACTCAAGGTGTTGTCGTTGGGACTCAAGATACCCTCTTGTAGAATGATGGCATCGATCTCAGCGAGCGACAGACCCTCAGCGTCGATACCGCGGTCTTTGAGAAGGTGATCGGCGCGGAAGCGCTCCCCCGTCTCGGTGTCTTCGACCATCGGGTCGCAGAAGCCAGCGCCGGTGTGACCTGAGGCCTCCCACGTCTTCGCGTTCATAATGATAGCCGCGTCGAGCCCATACATATCTTCGCGACTATCGACAAAATGCTTCCACCACTCACGCTTGAGGTTATTGTTAAGCGCAACACCCAGCGGACCAAAATCCCAGGTACCACGAAGGCCGCCATAAATCTCACTACCGGGAAAGACGAAGCCGCGACGCTTGGCAAGCGCTACAAGTTTGCTCATTCTATCGTTGGTGTTGTTAGTATTTGGGTCGGTCATAACCTTTGTAGCGTATCACAAACGGCAGCAAAAACCGAAGGTTTTTGCTGCCGTTTGTCTGCGTCGTGGAATAATTGGCTGAAATGCAAAGTACGAGAAAGGATGGAGACACTGAAACCATACTCATTATCGGTAATTGGGTTAAACGAGATGAAATCCGCCGCGCTGCAGGAAGAAATATGAGCGAGCGGTATCTAGATATACCGTGACGAATAATTCTTCCGAAGCGCTAGGAGTTCGCTCGTTTTACTCAATTACGCGACCGTTGTTGGGAGCAAAGCCCAGCTCAGTCGACATCTCTGTTGTCACCTCTTGCTGTGTAGCACGTACCACGCTACCGGTGAAGGCGTCTTCAGCCCGTAGGCGCTGCTCTCCGATGAGTGGTGGAATTCGATCGATGAGTGATACGGTGGGGCGAAATGTGACGTCAAATGAACCAACAGCAGGTTGTCCAACCGCCACTTCACCTACCTGCCACGTCACTGTCCGAGTATTTTCGTTGTAATTCACATTCCCGGCACCCGACACGCCCTCGGCAAAGGTTACGTACTGTGGTAATACCGTCGTCACGACAACATTGTTTAGGTTGTTGCTAGCTGTCTCGGCTAAAAGACTAATGGAGTATGTCGTGACTGTATCGAGCTCCGGCGGCACAGGACCGCTCGTACGTCGCGCTTCTGAGAGTAACGTCGGCATTGACGCAACTTGAATGGTGCCCGCCACCGAACCAGCCAGGCGTTCCGGCACCCGGCTCTCACGCACGCGCCGGCTCTCTACCTCGGCGGCCAGCGTCACAACCGGCGTTTGCGCGACGGTCTCATCGGGTACCAAGCTGAACGAGAGAATGACCGATACGCCTGGCTCAAGCTCCATGAGTTGTGCATTGGAAGCAGGTGTCCAGGTAATGGTGTTGGTGAGCGAGTCGTAGAAACCATCTGTCTGACTTACCGCATCATCGGCTAAGGCATTACCGCCCAGCACCAATGCCACTTCAGTATCGTAGATAATGTCAGCTAGTGTATTCGTTACTCGTACCTGACCGCTCACCCCCCGACCAGGTTCTACCACGGCAATTTCGTCGGTCTGCCCATTAAGTTCGAGCTCAATATCGAGAAACGGTTGCTCGATGGTAACTTGCGTCGATACAGTATTAAACACCGACGCGATTTGGGTCGGATCTTGCGCCGTTGGTGCACCAACAGAAAAATGCATGGCAAGCTCATCGGTCTCATTACCGACAAAGACACCGCGAATCGTAATTGCACTCGTTTCACCAGGTTCGAGCGAATCGATTCGCCAAGTATTTTGACCACGGACCGGCGTTGGCTCAGCCAGCGTGTAATCGAACGCGGCTGGGTAGTCGGCACTCACAATAATGTCCTGAACGGGAGCCTGTGAGTTTGATGACACATTGAGTGTGATATCGGTCTCTTGGCCAGAAGAAACTTGGAGGTCACTGACTGCTTCAAGGACGACGGGAGCTGAGCTAATCTTAAACTCATACGGGTCAGCTTCGCGGAAAAAAGTAGCATTAGAGCCGGCAACCCGGTACTCAATCGACACATCGATTTGTGGCGTACTATTTTCTTCACCAAAGACTACGGCCGCGACGGGCACATTGACGGTCTCACCAGCACGAATAGTATCAAGAGAAATCCGCTCTACGAACAGTACGCTGTTATCATCTGGGTCACGGGTACCCTCTGGGAAGTTAATAATCAGCGTCGCGGCACTAATCGGAACGGCATTTGCGTTGGTAACCCCCACTTGTAGATTAACGGTCTCTCCTCCCCCAACGGTAAACGGACCGTTCACACTTACGGCGATATTCTCAGCAGAGATACTATTGTTGCCAAAGAGCATGACGACGGTTGAGATGCCGAGTGCACCAATGAAAAAAAGCACACCCAGCGACACAATGATACGACGAGCTCGACGACGACGCGAAGAACGGTGCCGACGAGTAGCTGTCGCAGCTATCGGGGCTGTCGATGCGGCTGTTGTGGTCGACGCGGGTTCGACATGCTGCACATCGGCCCACGCATCAGATACTGGCTCAGGCGTGTCGGTGAGTTTGGCTTCTGTTCGCTGCGGCGGTGTGGTACCCCGCTGGTACAACCGGGCGCGCATTTCATCTATTTTAGCCCGCGAGTGCTGTGCGTTTGACTGATTGGATGCATCTGCGTCTGACATAGTCTCTACAGTATAAAGGATGTTGCGTAAAATGTGTCCCCGGTCCGAGTATTACAAGTGACTAGCCGCAAACCCATTACTAATTGCCGTGGTGGCTTCGGCGGGGAGCGTAGTAGTATCCTTAAGCCAGACGGTGCCAGTAGCTAGGCGGCTGGCGTAGCTTGGATGGGTCGCCACGTAGCCAAGTTGGGCTAAAAGACGTAGGGTAAATGTTTCGAATCTAATCCCGAGTGTGGTTTTATCGCCTTCATTGACTGCAGCCAAAAACGCGTGGGTGTCGCTAAAAATAGTAGACTGGGCATCCTCACCAGTGACGAGCCGGCGCAATAACTGAACGGTCGCAACCACCGTACCGCGCGCAGCTCGGTCAGACGCGCTGGCATAATAATTATGTAGTGGTTCGACACTACCAACCCGCCACCCTCCTTTCCCTTTGACCAGCGATACCCGCACATGGGAGAAATCTTGCAGCGCGTACCGTTGCTTACTCCGCTCTTCCCGCGCGCTGCGGGCAGTAGCAAAGACCATGCCAGCTGACTCAGTAAATAAGAGGTAGGTGCGATCGGCCGTCATTCGGTCGTAGCTCCCGCAGACAATCGCCTCGGTGGTATACGTTTGGTAACTCATTACTATTATTGTACGCAAAACCGCCGGCCAGCGCACTCCGTGCGCTGGCCGGCGGTTTTATCGGGCTATGTATCATACATGATACATAGCGATAATTAGCCGCCACTAAGTAGTGACGTTCATTTCAACCGTAAAGCTCTGCTCGCCCGCCTGTACTTCAACTCCTTCAGCATCACCAAAGGTAATTTCGGTGGCGCCCACGGTACGGGCGATATCAGCCCGGTGTGCCTCGACCACCGCTTCCCCACCATCGGAGGTTTGTACCGTAAGCGTTACCCGATCACTCGGTTGCAAACCTGCCTGCTTACGCATATCCTGCACGGCGCGCATAAACTCACGGGCATCACCCTCGCGTTGTAATTCGGGCGTGATGGTAGTGTCAATCGTAATCGAACCCTCTTGGTATGCCTTTGCATTTAGCTCTGCGAGTACGAGCGGCACATACGCATCAGCCAATTGTGGTCCAGACACACTGGCTACTGGCTGACGCACTTTAATACCTGCCTTAGTGCGCGCTTCAAGCGCGGCCGTCACCACCTCACGAACCACGCGCATCTCGTCCAGTAATTGCGCATCAACCGCTCCCCCGTCTGGCCACTGCGTCAGATGCACGCTCTCTGGCTCAGTATCTGTCTTTACCGCTCGATAGAGGTGCTCGGCATAAAACGGCATCGCTGGCGCCACCACTTTGGCCAGCTCGCGCAAGATATAGCGCAACGTCGCTAGCGCCGCCGTTTTATCGGCCTCGTCGGTACCCTTGAAACGATCTCTACTTCTACGCACGTACCAGACTGAAAGGTCATCAATAAAATCAGTAATTGGCCGGGTCGCTTTATCGAGCTCGTAGGCTTTGTACCCAGCGGTACTCTCCGCAATGAGTTGGTTGAGACGTGCAGTAATCCAACGGTCCAAAACATGGGTGGATGTATTATCAGCCGGCACATCGCTTGCCC
>CAZZPW010000015.1:0-2150 GCA_964655825.1 uncultured Candidatus Saccharibacteria bacterium | reverse complement strand
GCATCGACACCGAGGCTATTAGCGACATCCATCGGGTCAGGGTAATTCTGCAGTGACTTACTCATCTTGCGGCCATCCTCGGCTAAGACGAGCCCGTTTACAATCACGTTCTGGTACGGGCTTTGGCCAAACAGCGCTGTACCCAGCACGATCAGCGAATAAAACCAGCCGCGTGTTTGGTCGAGTCCCTCGGCAATAAACTGGGCTGGGTAATGCTCGCCCATAAACTGCACCTCATTACAGCTAAACGGGTAGTGGTGTTGGCCGTACGGCATCGAGCCGCTCTCGAACCAACAGTCGAAGACGTCGGGTACCCGCTCGAGCTTGACGCCATCTTCATGCAACTCGATGTTGTCGATATATGGACGGTGGAAGTCGAGCTCGAAGTGGTCGTTGTGCGGGAATGGGGTGAATGGTAACGGTTCTACTTTACCTTTAATTGGATATGTATCTCGATACTGATCAACGATTTGATCCTCAGTCAATCCTGTTGCTGTGGCTCGCAACATGCACAGTGGATCGCCATGAGAAACAATTAATATCTTTTTATTTTGATACTCCTGTTCGAGAGCGCGCAGAAATACACCACCACGAACGCGGAGATCATTCCAGGTTTCGCCGCCCTCCGGACAAGCGGTAAACTTGCCATAACCAATCGGATACGCTTCCTTGTAAGCTGTAATTGGTCGCCCCTCGAAGACACCATGTTTTGTCTCTGCAATACGCTCATCATTGATGATTGCTTCCTCTGGGATACCTAAACTGGCGGCAGCTATTTTTGCAGTTTCACGGGCACGCACAACTGGTGACGAAATGATGATATCAATCTCTGATAGCTCACTCATTGCCGCCGTCGTATCAGCAATCCCTTTCTCAGTCAACGGGTAGTCAGCTTCGGGATCATCGGTCACAACTCGTAACGTATTTTTTGTACTCTCCCCATGACGCAGGGTGTAGTACGTATTACCACTCTTCGGTACGTATTCTTGTAGCTCTTCGAGACTACCGAAGACTTTAATCTCCCCCGTCTCGGGGTTACGCCACACCGGTAGTGGTGCGCCCCAGTAGCGTTGGCGGCTGACGGCCCAGTCGCGTGCACCCTCCAACCACTTACCAAAGCGATTGGTACCCACGTGCTCGGGCACCCAGGTGATTTTATTATTCTCTGCCACTAAGTCGTCTTTAAACTTGGTTACCTCGACAAACCAACTGGTCGTCGCGTAGTTTAAGAGCGGTGTATCGCAGCGCCAACAGTGCGGGTAACTGTGTGTGATGTTCTCTTTGCGGAAGAGGGTGCCATTGGCTTTAAGCGCTTTTACCACCATAATATCCGCATCGAGATGGCTCACCTCTGACGCTTCGTCGTCTTTGGGTTTGACCAACTGCCCGGCAAAGTCGGTCACAAAATCTTTAAAGTGACCGGTCTCATCGACGTGGTGAACAATCGGCACGCCCTCGACTTTAGCCAGCTCCATATCTTCCTCGCCATAGGCCGGAGCAAGATGCACGGCGCCTGTTCCCTCCTCGCCGAGCTCAACGTAGTCGGCGTGGTAAATTTTCCAGGCGTTATCTTTGCCGTCCATTTCTTGTGCTTGCAGCCACGTAAACGGTGGCACGTACCGACGACCGACCAAATCACTACCCGGCATTTCCTCCAGCACGTTGTACTCCTCGGTACCCAGTTGCGCGAGTCGCTCTTTAGCAAGAATCACCTCTTCGGTACCGGCTTCGGTCGCGACCGTCACGCGTACGTACGTGTGCTCGTTATGGACCGCGGCGGCTAAGTTGCCTGGGAGTGTCCACGGCGTCGTGGTCCATACCAGCAAAAAGGTGTCGGTTGGTTCGCCGATGTCGTCTAAGAGCCGTAGCTTCACCGTCACGGCAATATCTTTGATGTCTCTGTAGCCTTGATTAACCTCAAAGTTAGACAATGTGGTGCCACAGCGCGGACAGAGGTGCATACTCTTAAACCCTTCGTACACCAACCCCTTATCGAACAGCGACTTAAAGACCCACCACACGCTCTCGGTATAGGTTGGGTCCATCGTTTTATAGTCGTCCTCCATATCGGCGAAGCGGCCCATCCGCGGAATAATCTGCTTCCAATCGTCGGCGTAGCGCATGACCGCATCGCGCGCCTTCTCGTTAAA
>CAZZPW010000014.1:15467-24669 GCA_964655825.1 uncultured Candidatus Saccharibacteria bacterium | reverse complement strand
CGGCTCTTTCTGCCAACCTGTGAAATCTTCCCAGAATTCGATATGGTCCCCTACTCCGAGGTCTTGCCAAGCTGCTTCATCCAGCCGGAAGTCGATTGATTCACCCTTAGCAATAAGCTCTTCGAGTGGTGCAGTGGTTAATTGGATTGATTTCTTGATATCCATACTAATACACCCGCTTTGCATCACCACCATCAGCAGCAATCAGTTCTGCCTTGCCGTCCTTTATCTTCTTGAAAGTAATAGCCTCACCAGGGGAACCAAACCCAGATTCATTGGTGTTGCGGAAGGTATGTTGCTTTTCTTTCTTATACTTCGACCACGCCTTGAATGGATTCACTGCAGCCGCTGCAAAGCGTACGACATCTTTACCAACAGACACTACGACCGTGTCACCCCAGCGATTACGGTAGAAGCCGGAGTACGGTTCATTGGCAACATACTCTACTCCTTTCATGCCTTTTAGTTTATACAGTAACCGCATAACTTGGTCGCTCGCTGCACCAGTGGTAGCTGATTGCGTGTTGGTGAGTGCTATGACTTGGACGTTATCTTTCATGTGGCTAATGGCATTGGTGACGTAACCGGCAAAACCTCCAGAATGACCGTAGGTATACTCCCCAGATAGTTTCTCAAGACATAGACCAAAACCGTACATCTCGTCTTCATTCAAAATCGTCTGTACCTGACGCATGGCTTTCCGTGATTCCCGGTTGAGGATTTTCTTCTTGCTATCAGGATGTAACGCACCTAAGAACACTGCCAAGTCTTTTACATCCGAGATGAACCCGGTTGCTGCCGCATAGGCATTGGTTTTGATATGTGGCTCAGTGTTTCGTTCGGCAACATCCGGCATCCACCGCTGATAGCCCGGCACCAGCTTAGAGGGGACCTCATCCGGCAGGTCTGGCAAGGTGTTTTTCAGTCCCAGCGGTTTGATGATGTGTTTTGTAGTGTATTCAGCGTATGACTGTCCTGATACCTTCTCGATAATGGCTCCAAGCACTGCATAGCCATGGTTTGAGTACTTAAGCGTCGTGGCGTTATCAAACACAATCGCTTTATTGGAAATGGTCCCCTCGAGTGACTCTGGGAACTGGTCGTTCACCCACTGCTGGGCTGTACCATCACGAAATAGTCCAGCGTTGTGTGAGAGTAGTTGTCGGATGGTTACGTTAGAAAGGTCTGTCTGTTTTGACTTGCCCTTGAACCAAGGCAAGTAGTCAACCACTTTATCATCCAATCGCAGCTTGCCTTGCTCTTGCAGCTGCATGATTGAGACTGCCGTAAACATCTTTGACATTGAGGCTACCCGAAATTGAGCGTCTTTCTTGAGTTTGGTACCTTTTTCAATATCAGACACCCCAAACGCATTAACATACTTTGGCACCCCATCTACCGCAATGCAGATAACCACCCCCGGCGTATGGTCGTAGCCGATTTTTATTGGCATCCACTGGTCAATAATCTTCCCCGTGACTTTAATTGCTTGGTTAAACTCTTTTTTCATTCAGGCATAGTAGCATAATTAGCTCTTTCGGTGACCAAAGAAAAAAGCCACACCGAAGTGTAGCGTTTGGGTGGTGAGGGCGGCCGGATTGCCGCCCCCTTTGAAGAACGTCAGCTGGCGAGGTTCACCAGGTCGATGCCGGTCCCGATGTCGTAGCCCTTGTAGGCGACACCGTGGCGGCGCATGAAGAAGTCGATGTAGGGCGACTTCCAGTCGGCGCACTTGCCGTGGTCTTCCTCGGCCTCCTCCTGCGTGAACTCGTACATGAAGCACAAGCCGATTTCATCATGGGCGGTGCCACGCACGTACAGCTGGACGAAGCGACCCTTCCCGATGCCGGCCTCGACGAGCGCCTTGGCAGTCTCGGTCAGCTGCTCGACGGTAACGCCGTAGCGAGGGTTGGTCTTGGCGCTGAGGAACTTCCAGGCACCAGCCATCAGCTTCTCGTGATGACCGGCTTCTTCGGGATTGATATCCATCTTGAGCATCACAGCTCTCCTTGTGAAGGTTGAGTTTGAAGATGTAGCACGTTGATGCGGCTACACGCATACAGTACCACGTTTGATTGACAAAGTCAATATTTCATGCTTAAATATAGTCACCTTTCGCTCCTATCGACTGGGTACGGGAGACCGACACGATAACGGTGTTGGTTATAAATCGAAATGGAACCCAACTGTCACTGTCTTCCCAGTTATCGGACTAACCTTAAGCGACCGATAAGCTCCGTGTCCCTCGCCTAGCGAGAACAAGGAGTATAAAGATGAATGACAACCTGCACTTCGAAGAATACGACTATGAATCTGGCTGGACAGTCTGCGTTCGGTGTGAAATCGAGTATGCAGAACCAGACCAAGACATCTGCCTTGGCTGCTTCTACGACCTGGAAGAAGAGCGTGAGCTCGATGAGTTCCTGGCACGATGTGCAATGTGTGATAACGAACACCTCCCTGATTCCCATCTGTGCCAAGACTGTACGGAATATCTACGGAACTGGGAAAAGGAGCAGTGGCAAAACATCTGGCGTGACCTCGGTTGGCTCATGAAGTCTCTGCAACAAATGCTCCACTGGTCGCTCGTTGAGCGGACAAAATACAAAATACGTCGGCTATTACGCCGCTAAAACATTGGCTTCGCAATACTCTTGCGGAGCCTATTCTTTTGCTACACTTACCGTATGGTCAACCGTGAACAACTGGACGAAATTATTTTGAAAAATGACGTAAAAGACTGGTGGGTACCAGAGTTATTTGTACAGAACACTAAGCCTATTTTCCCTACTGAACTAGAGATACTCGCAGACCCACCAGAAGAAGCTAAAAACCATAACTGCTTTGCCTATGCACTAGGATTTACTGACAAACTGGAGCTACTAGCGCAGACCAATGGATTTGACGACCTATATTTTATAAAGCTTCTGGAGAATAATGAGTTAGAGAAAACTGACTCACCAGAAGACGGTGATTACGTTATCTACCAAGACCTCAAAGACTACCCAGACCGACTGACACACATCGGTGTACTAAATGGAGATAAGGTTATTTCCAAGTGGGCCTGGGGGCCGCTAGTGCGTCACAGTCTGTGGGACGTGCCAGCGTCGTACGGCAACGATGTGTTTTACGTGAAGCAGATTTCGTTTGAACGGTCCTTGGAGTTGTACAACAGATACAAAGGTGAGATTGAACCAATCAATCCGCAATAGTTTTTTCTACTTCAAACTTGTCTAAACACTCTATACCCAAACAGCCAGTAGTAAATGATATATAGACAAAGCATGAGGCCCAGTGCTCCAAATGCTACTGGCACAGTATAGATACTCGCAATCCATGCAAAGCCAATTGCTAAAATCATCTTTGAAAGTTCAGTGACTAAGTTCATAAACGATTCCGATGTAGCTCTAATACTGCTACCTAATTGCTTGTGAAATGCACCTAGTAATGGGACGTCAATGATAAAGAACATGGCTGACGCTACAAACAAACCAATCACACCAAAGATATTTTGCTGCCACGCTGCCATAAACAACGCTCCCGCCATAACCATCAACAAGATTCCATACATCAACGGCAGGTTATGTAACCTGGGCATCAGAGCACCTAGATAGTTAGCAACCATCTCCTTAAGACCCTCAAAGAAGGAGATGATACCAATTGCTAACAACGTAAATCCAACGGCAAAGTAGTACAGTTGCGAATAGTCTTCAATCAAAATGTGTGTTGCCATTATCACTACAGACAACGCAATCACGTTGGTGAAATATCGACTGCTAGTTAAATGTCTAGCAGTGTGTCCAATATGACCAAAATATGACAATTCACCCGTTGTTTTGTGAAAGATTGGTTCTCGTAAACTGAGACACAATAGCAATGCAGGAATCAGAGCACCAAGAGTCACCAAAATTGCCGTTGATATACCATATTGGTTGGCGGTCCACCCACCCACTAGCGAAGCGACTGCAAATCCGGCTCCTGATAAAATCCTTCTGGCTGCGAGATATTTTTCAAATGTGTCTGTGGCATTATGTTCCCGCAGTGAATCAAACAACAAGGAAGTATTAGTGCCTGAATTGAGTACAAATGCCAGTGCGGCAAAAAACATCCCAATGGCAAACTGAATAAATGTATCTCCGGTGACGAACAGGAGTAGCGTAGCAATTGAGGAAGTAATACTAAGTGACAGAACATGCTTCCGCACCCACCTATCACTCAATGCCCCACTAGGTACTTCTAGCAAAATCATGGTGACGCTGAAGACAATCGTGAGTAACGCAATTTGGATAATACTTAACCCGTTTTCTTGGAAGAATATTTTCTCGAAGGCTGCATAAAAGGTCAGCCCTTGTAGAGTCGCAATAGCTAACAGTTTTGGCGTGTTCGACTCAGGAAATTTCATCAAGTGATTATATCGTATTTATTTCCCCTACCGACTCAGTGGAACCATTTTCTCCCCCATCACCTGAAACAAACCCTTGCGTCGCTTAACCAATCGAGACACAGCTCTTCTAATTGGTTCCACCCGAGGGTCGGTAGTCGCCAAAAAGATTGACATATTAATTTTTTAGTGTATTATGGTACTTAGCTACTGAAAGGAACCGTACATGAACACGCTGGCCCTTATCCTCGCGATAGTCGCATGCACTACCCTGTTTCTGGTCTACACTCTGACTGACAGTGGAACTGAAGTCGCCGCAGAGCTAGACGTTCAACGTCATCAGCAAGTGTGTGCCCGTCTTGCTGAAGCAACAGGTACCAACATCAACCTCATCAGCTTTGGCGGGCGGGACTGTGGCGAGAAGCCAACATATTCCACCTTCGCTTCGTCAGAGAACTGAAGCTGCACCACCCCTCACTAAGGAGACACCCTCTCCAATCAGTGTGGGGTGTTTTCTTTTCCCTACTGACACAGTGGAACCACTTTCTCCCCTATCATCTGAAACAAACCCTTGCCTCGCTTAACCAATCGAGACACAGCTCTTCCAATTGGTTCCACCCGAGGGTCGGTAGCCGCCCTTATATTCCCAAAAGTTTTTGAAGTTTTGCCTGGACAGACTGCTTGCTTTTGCCGTCAAGGTCACCGAGCTTCGCTAACGCCAGTCGTTTCTCGATGGTCGCTATTTTATTAGTACGTACGTACGAGACTTTCTTAAGACCGTTGGCTTTGGTAGGAGTGATTTTGATGTCGTACGCTGAGTGTTTCTTCGTTGATATAGCACAGAGTATGATGTCTTCATCGAGTGTATCTGAAAGCTGCAGTGCCGGGCGAATTTTCTGACTGGCTAAGTCGGTAAGTGGAAACGGGATAAGAATAATATCGTATGCTTTAGACATACACTTCTTTTGCATCGTCTAACGTATAGAGGTCTGGTTCGTCTTCGAGAAAATCGAAGCTGGAAGAAATGGCGTTGAGGTTTGTAATTTCGTTAAACTCGGCATTATATGCTTGGGGAAACTTCAGCAGGATCACTTCTGGCTTATTACGTCGCCCAATCGCAAATACCTCCCCCGTCTCTTTCACGGTGTCGACAATTTTTGCTAGTTGCTTGCGTGCGTTGGTGGTGGTAATAGTTTTCATATTTATATTGTACAAAATGTACAATATATAGCAAGGCACGTTATGTAAGCGGGAAATCTGTCTCTACTTGACATACATATACTAAAATATATACTTTGGTATATGAATACGCACACTATCTTAAATATTAAAACCGACAAAAAGCTAAAAGCTGAAGCCAAAAAGGTCTCTGAGGAATTGGGTGTACCACTAAGTACTGTAATAAACGCTTTTTTAAAGCAGTTTGTGCGTAATAAGGAAATCACTCTTTCAGCCAACCCCCTGCGCCCCACCCCCTATCTGGAACAGATACTGGAGGAAGCGCATATTGAATATCAAACTGGAAAAGCCCGGTCATTTGAGTCTGGCAATGATATGCTCGAGCACCTAAAGACGCTTTAGTATGCAGTACGTACTATCGAAACGTTTTGAAAAAGATTTTGCCAAACTGCCTAAACCAATTAAAAAGAAAGTGCTCGTTGTACTGCAAAAATTTGTTGATGATCCGCTTGGCCCGTCACTCAGAAATCATCGCTTATCAGGAAAATGGAACAATCACTACAGCATTAATGTCACCGGTGATGTACGGGCAGTATATGCGTACATCAAAAATGACATTGTCTACTTTGTGGCAGTTGGTTCACATAGTGAGCTCTATGGGTAGTTTATTCGTGTGCTAACCAAGCAAGATCGCTTTTTTGGTTTTTACCCAAGCAACAGAGCTGCGATACATCCAGCAGCCATTAGCGTGTACACGGCCCAAATGCGCTCGGGTCGGCTGGGTGAGAGGAGGTTGAGTACGGTACCAAGCGTAAAAAAGACCAAAAGACACCACAGCAATATATTGAAGCCACGCTCAGTGAATACAGCACCGATGAGCGCATACTGCATGAGTATTGTGACAACCAGTAGGTACACCAACGCGACCAACCCACTCACCCGACGGAGCTTGTGCGGTAAGACCCCAGAATAAGTGCCGCCCCACGCTACCTTCCCCCACGGCTTACCCGCGGCCAATAGCGCTTGAAATACTACCTGCACCAGGAGTAACAGAATCAGTCCGTAATACGCAATGGTCATATCGCTACAATTAGATATAGGGTACTATATTTATATATGAAATACCTTGCGGCCGTTGTGGTACTCGGCCTGCTCGCCTTCGGCGGCTGGTACTTTTTGAGCCCCCTATTTATCACTGTCGAAGTCGATGACACGCTCCCCGTTGCCGTTGACACAACAGACCTTGTGCGCAGTGGCGCGGAGAGACTCTCGGAAACAGAACGTGCCGAGATGGACGCTGCACACGCCGCTGCTAACGCAACCTCGGGAGTAGCAATGCGCGAATTGATGCCGAGTACAAAACTACGCACACCACCGCCAGCGCCTGTGCTCGGTACCGTCGGTCATCCCGCCACTGGTACGGTGCGAATTATTGAGACCGACAACGGCCCCGTTATACGCTACGAAAACTTTGAAACGCTAAACGGCCCGCAACTGCATCTCTACCTCGCAAAAGACTTAGAGGCCACCGACTTTGTCGACCTTGGCCCCGTCCGGGGTACTAAGGGCAATATCAACTACACCATTCCCAGCGATGTCGACCTCTCCGAGTACCGCTACGTGATGTACTGGTGTGTACCCTTTAGCGTGCTCTTTAACTACGCGGACCTGACCAGCTGACCGTATGCAAAAGCGCCACTTCACCACTACCGGTGTCGTTGCACAGTTTCCGCAAACGGGTGGTTGGGTGTACTTGCCAATTACGCAAACGTACAAAGACTTGGGGTACGAAGACGGCAAACCAAAATGGGGGTTGGTACCCGCCACCATTACCATTGGTAATACGACCTGGCACAAGTCACTGCTGCCACTGGGTGACGGTTCGCTCTTTATTGCCCTCAATGCTACCGTGCGCAAAGCTGAAGGTATCACCGTGGGCGACACGGTTACCGCAACATTTGGTGTATAGGTAGCGTCTAGACACGATACTCCGTAGCTGCCGGCCACTATTAATAGTCGAATGGTGTCCAAATGTCCGACGCGAATGTGCTAGGCTATACGTACTATATGTTTGGTGAGTACTTTGTAAGTATTATCTTAGCAGCCCTAATGGGAAGCCTGGTGGGGCTCGAACGCGAGTACCATGATAAAACTGCTGGGCTCCGGACGATGATTCTCATCGCCACCGGCTCAGCCCTCTTTACGATTCTCTCCATAGAAATTGGTGGCGCAATTGACCCAGCTCGGATTGCCGCTGCTATCGTGAGCGGGGTTGGATTTTTGGGCGCCGGCGCAATTATCAAGGCTGGTCTCAATATTCGTGGCCTCACCACAGCTGCCTCGATTTGGCTGGTGGCCTCACTGGGTATGGGTATGGGGGCTGGCGCCTACAGCCTCACGTTTGCGGTTACGTTTGGTGTGTTACTCGTGCTTTGGTTTCTCCCCTTCCTCGAACGGCGCATTGATAAAATGCACGAGTTTTTGGAGTTTACCATTGTCACCCACAACGACGATCACTGCGAACAGCAAATTTTAGATATCCTTAATGACGAGCACATCCACTACGTCTCCATTCATCGCGCTAAGTACCACGACCACCAACGCGAACTAAAAATTATGGCCAAGAATACGCCAGCCAAACATATCACGCTTTCAAAGCGACTCGCGAATACCGAGGCGGTACTGCGATTCACGAATTAACGGTAAGCCCAGAGACAGTCTATGGCAACACCCAAACCGACACAGACAGAGTTACCTGCGACAACGGGCGAACTCACCACAATCGACATCGAGCAGATTATTCTCATGGCGTGGGGTGATACGATTCCCTTTGAGAGTATTGAGCGTGAGTATGGCCTCACCGAGGGTGCAGTTAAAAAACTGATGCGAGCACACCAATCGGAGAAGACGTATCGTCGGTGGCGTGAGCGCGTAACAGCGCGGCGCGGACCAAGTAGTAAACACAAACAATTAACGCGTAAAACTTCGGCGCGGCAAAAGTACTAAATCAGGCACGCCTCCGCGCAGAACTTAGTGATCGTCAGTTTTAAAATACTGTTTCCCGTGCAGCTTCTCAGGCAAGAGGTTCGTACCCTTTGCCGGGTACATTTCATACCCTTCGCCGTAGCCTTCATCTTGCATGAGCTTTGTCGGTGCGTTACGCAGCTGTTTGGGTATTGGCAAATTGCCAAATTTTTTCACGTCGGCTTGGGCGGCGCGTAAGCCGTTGTAAGCGCGGCGGTCTTTCTTTGCGGTGGCGAGGTACACCACACCATGCGCGAGGTTGATACTGCACTCTGGGTAGCCGATGGTCTCGACCGCCCGGAAGACTTCGTTGGCAACCACAAGCGCGGTTGGCTGGGCCATGCCAATATCTTCGCTCGCGAAGACGACCATCCGGCGGGCAATAAACTTTGGATCTTCACCGCTCTCGGTCATACGAGCTAAGTAGTATACGGCGGCGTTCGGGTCACTCGCGCGCATACTTTTAATAAAGGCACTAATCGTGTTGTAGTGCTCCTCGCCAGCTTTGTCGTAGCGCAGATGCTGGTTCTGGAGGGCCTCTTTGAGGGTGTCGACCGTAATCTGATCGTATAACGCACTGGTCGCATCGAGGACCGAGAGCATTTGCCGGGCGTCGCC
>CAZZPW010000014.1:0-15367 GCA_964655825.1 uncultured Candidatus Saccharibacteria bacterium | reverse complement strand
AAGAGTACCTTCGGCGTATCGGTCTCTGCGTCGACAATCTTCTTCACATCGGCCTTACCGGCTGACACAGCCGAGAGCTCATAAAACGCGGCCCCGAGCGCGTTGGCGTAGATGCGCGCCAATGTGGTCTTTCCCACCCCCGGCGGACCCCAAAGAATAAATGAAAAACTATGCTGCTTTTCGATGGCTTCATGGAGGGGCTTGCCAGGCGCTACCAAGTGCGCCTGGCCAACAAAGTCGGCTAGTGTTTGTGGGCGAATGCGAGCAGCCAGTGGTTCGGTCATATACCTATCGTACTCCTTTCAGACGAGCTGACAATATGTTAGCCATACCGGTATACTACCTATAATGCGTCGTCGTAACCTCATCGCGCTCTTAATTGGATTCTCTTTTTACGTTGGTTTTGGCTGGTGGCTGACCAACAATCAAGAGCGTATTGTCTACCAGCCCTGGCCACAAGACTTTACCAACTGCCCAGCCCTGGCTAGCGCCGAACCGATAACCCACCACGGTACGCGTATGTACGTGCGGGCAACGGACGGACCGGTAGTGGTCTTCTACCATGGGAATGCTGGCTCTGCCTGCGACCGGGCGTTTCTGGCTGAGCAATTTCTAGCCGCTGGCTATGGGTATGTCCTCGTTGAGTACGCTGGGTATAGTAATGACCCCGAGCCGCCCTCGCACGGACGTATCAAACAAGACGTACAGAACGTGATTGCGTACCTTACGCAAAACGAATTAGATTCGGTAGCCATTATTGGTGAGAGTATTGGCGCGGGCGTGGCGGCGTACCATACCGCACTAGCACCACCTGACCGTTTGCTACTCATATCACCGTTTACAAATTTGCGCGCTGTTGCCGCCACGCGGTTTTGGTTTTACCCCACTCGCCACTTGGTGCGTAACGCCTACGACGTGGAGCGCGACTTAATGACGTACCCAGGCCCGACCACCATTATTCACGGCACAGCCGACCGTATTATTCCCTTCCGCCTCGGGGAGGCCCTCTACCAAACTCTGCCGGGTGAAAAGACCTTTGTGCCGATCACCGACGCAGGCCATAACAACTTGTTCACGAGAGACGATACGTACCAGGCCGTAGAGCAATTTTTACGTAGTCAGTAAAACACAGATACGGTACGATGCCTTTATGAAAACATGTTTGATTATACAACTCCGGCCCGAAGACGAAACCGCTGATAATGAGTTTGCCGCTATCTGTAACTATGGTGAACTGTTACCGAACGAGGTAACGCGTGTGCGGGCTGAGCAAACTGGTATACCCGAACTCAATTTGGATGACTACTGGGCCATTATTGTAGGTGGTAGCCCGTTTGACATTTCTACCCCGACGGCGGAAAAGAGCGAAACCCAATTACAGCTTGAGGCTGATTTTGAGCAACTACTCGAGCAGGTAATCACCCGCGACTTCCCTTTTTTGGGTGCGTGCTCGGGTAACGGCCTACTGGGAAAGCAGCTTGGTACGCCAATTAGCAAAACCTACGGTGAGCCGGTTGGTGGTGTCGATATGCATCTGACCCCAGCAGGTACAATCGACCCCCTAATGAACGATTTTCCCGACACCATTCGAGTCTTGGTTGGCCACAAAGAAGCCTGTGATTACACTCCCGACGGCGCTACCCTCTTAGGCTATAGCGATACCTGCCCAGTAGAAATGTTTCGGGTGGGTCAAAATGTGTATGCCACCCAATTCCATCCCGAGGGCGATCCCGAGGGTTTTACCGTGCGCGTAAATATATACAAGCACCACGGCTACTTTCCGCCCGAGACAGCTGACGATCTCATTGCGCGTATCGCTGGCGAAGAAACACCTTTCGCGCATGAGCTTTTGCGCCGCTTCATCGCCCGTTACCGCGACTAACCCACACATCACTCTGTACTGAAGCGTATGACCGGTATACTGCTAAGAGTATGCGGGTACCAGAATCGCTTAAACACACTATAGCCGAGACAATAGTAGCAAACCAACGAGAGACCGCTGGCAATTTCTACACCGTGCCGTCGCAAAGTGCCTACCCCTACCAGTGGTTGTGGGACTCGTGCTTTAACGCCCTCACCTACTGCAACCTCGACCAATCCGCGCTCGCGGAACGAGAGCTCAGCTCACTCCTCGTGAAGCAGTGGGACAACGGGATGATTCCTCATATGCACTACTGGGAGCCGCACCCAGAGGTTATGCACGTAGACTGGGGTGTACCCGATACCAGCACGCTTATTCAGCCTCCACTGATTGCCTACGCTACCTGGCGAGTATACCGAGTGTCCAAAAACCGAGACTGGTTGGAGCGGATGTACGATGGGCTGGTGCGGTGGCACACCTACTTATTGCGCGAACGGCAACTCCCTGGACGGGCGCTCTACGGTATCGTCAATCCCGACGAGTCGGGTGAAGATAACTCACCTCGCTTTGACGCAGCACTCGGGCTGCGCGCTCAGCACGACGTAAAAGATAATCGCGACAAACGCTTTGTCTTATTCGATGTACACCGCTCGTACGACTATGTGGCAAACGGGGGAACACACCAACACTTCTGGGTCGAAGATGTGCCCTTTAACGTATTTGCTATTGCGAGCCTCGAGGCAATGGCTGCGATGGCGACTGAGCTACAGACTGGTGACGCGAGCCTGTTTAAAAACGCTGCGCACGAGACAGCCGTAGCGTTGCGTAGACACTGTCTACTCGATGGAAGTTTTTGGAGTGCCCGAGGGCCCGGCCAACCACTAATTATGGTAAATACGTGGGCCCGCTTTGCACCACTGTTTGCCGGCCTGTATACGAGCGATGAAGCCGCAGCAATTGTGCGCGATCATTTAGTTAGTACGCGTTCGTTCGCGACACCATGGCGAGTGCCGACCGTGGCTAAGAGCGACCCGAGCTACAACCCGGCCGAGCCAGCCTGGGGTCGACCGTGGCAACACCCTGATTGGCGGGGAGCTATTTGGATGATGAGTAACTGGTGTATCTATCACGGTCTTACGCGCTATGGGTACCAGCAGGAAGCAGCAGCACTGGCAGCGCAAAGTGTGAACTTAGTTGCACAGTCGGGGATGCGTGAAAATTACCACCCCGAGACTGGAGCTGGCCAGGGAGCAGAAGGGTTTACTTGGAGCGGACTCGTATTAGATATGCAGGCGTAAGGTCAGTTTCTCAGCCTTACAAAAATACCTCACCAAGTGAGGTATTTTGTGTTAGTACCAACAGCTAGTTACTGTCTTCAATTTCAGCTGCACGAATGGTGGTCTTTACAATCGTGTCTGGTGCGAGTGACATACTGTCGATTCCTTCGTTGACCAAGAATTCGGCAAACTCGGGGCTGTCGGTTGGTGCCTGACCACAGAGACCAACCTTAATTCCTTTCGCTTTACCGACGGCAATCGTACGGCGCACCATTTCCTTAACCGCTTCGTTATTTTCGTCGTAGACGTTGGCGACGATGTGGCTGTCGCGGTCGACACCAAGGGTGAGCTGCGTGAGGTCGTTACTCCCAATGGAGAAGCCGTCGAAGATATCGGCGAACTGCTCGGCCAAGATAACATTACTTGGTATCTCGACCATCATGTAGACCTCGAAGCCATTCTCACCTTGCACCAGACCATTCTCTTTCATGATCTCGATTACCTTATGGGCCTCATCGAGGTTGCGGCAGAATGGCACCATCGCTTTGACGTTGGTAAGCCCCATCTCGTCACGGACTCGCTTCATCGCGGCACACTCAAGCGCGAAGGCCGCTTTGTACTCAGGATGATAGTACCGACTCGCACCACGCCAGCCAATCATCGGGTTGTTTTCTTGTGGTTCAAACATCTGTCCCCCGATTAGATTGGCGTACTCGTTACTCTTGAAGTCACTAAAGCGTACGATGACGTCATTAGGGTGGAAGCCCGCCCCAATCATAGCGATTCCTTCGGCTAGTTTGTCAACAAAGTAGGCGCCTTTGTCGGCGTAGCCAACGGTCAACTCGTGGATTTGGTTGCGCACACCCTCATCAGTCAGTTCATCGAACTTGAGCAACGCCAGAGGGTGAATCTTAATATGCGCATCAATAATAAATTCTTCTCGCGCTAGGCCCACACCATCGTTCGGTATCTGAGCGTAAATGAGCGCGTGCTCGGGTGAGCCGAGATTCATCATTATCTTGGTCTTTGGTCGGGGCAGGTCGCCAATGTTGGTCGTGTCGATTTCGTACTTGAGCGTACCACGATAGACGTACCCCGTATCACCTTCGGCACAGCTCACCGTAATCGCGTCTCCCGCGTTGATGAGTTCGGTCGCGTTGTCGGTCCCCACGACACACGGAATCCCAAGCTCACGCGACACAATGGCTGCGTGACAGGTCCGGCCACCGCGGTTGGTAATAATGGCACCCGAGCGTTTCATAATCGGTACCCAGTCGGGGTCGGTCATGGTGGTAACGAGAATGTCACCGTCTTCAAAATTATGAATATCTTTAATGTCCTCGATAATTTTGGCCTGACCGTTCGCAATCTTATTTCCTACCGCCGTACCGGTAAGCACTATATCGCTGTGCTCACACAACCGGTACTCCTCAAAGCTGTTTGGGTCTTTCTGCGACTGCACGGTTTCGGGTCGGGCTTGCACGATGTAGAGCGAGCCGAAGTCTTCGTCAAGCGCCCACTCAATGTCCATCGCCTTTCCGTAATGCTCCTCAATCGCCATCCCCCACTCAGCCAGGGTCTTCACCTGCTCGTCGGTAATGGAATAGCGGTGCTGGTCTTCCTCGGGCACGTCGATGTCTTCAGTCGTACTGTCGGGTCCTGGTACCATTTTCAGGCGCTTTGCACCAAGCTTTTTCTTTAAAATTGCGCCATTCTTTTTAAAGACGGTGAATTCGTCGGGACTTACCTTACCTTGCACGATGTTCTCACCGAGGCCATAAATCGAGTTGATCGTAATCACATCTTTAAAGCCAGACTCCATATCGAGCGTAAACATAACCCCGGCCGCTTCCGAGCGGACCGCGACCATCTGCTGTACCCCAACTGAAAGCGCTACTTTGGTGTGGTCGAAACCATTTTCGACTCGGTACACAATCGCGCGGTCCGTAAAGAGTGAGGCGATACATTTCTTAGCTGAGTGCACTACGTTATCAACCCCACTAATATTAAGATACGTTTCTTGCTGGCCTGCGAACGATGCATTAGGAAGGTCTTCAGCCGTGGCCGAGGAACGTACTGCGACGACAAGGTCTTGGAAACCGAGCGTATCGCACAGCTCTTGGTAGCCGTCGCGAATTTCTTGTTCAAAGTCAGCGGGCAGCTCAGCGTCGAGGATGGTTTGGCGAATGGCGGCACCGCGAGTCTGGAGATCTTCTACATTATTAATATCCAGTCCGTCGAGGTGCTGCGCAATCGTATCGCGGATTCCTGCGCTATCGAGGAAATAGTAATAACTATCTGCCGTTGTACCAAAGCCGTTGGGGAGGTTAATTCCCTTGGGCGTTAGTGCGCGGAACATCTCACCGAGGGATGCATTCTTCCCGCCGACCACGGGTACATCGTCGATGCCAATATCTTTGAAAAAACGAAGGTGCTTATACATACCCACACATTATGCCATACGTTCCGCGGTGACAAAGCTAAAAGTGTGATTCCACGTTGACACCGGTGTCATACACCTGCTTACTGTGCTTACGACCTGTTTCGGGGTCGACGGTGTACACCACGACCTGATTCATTAACATCTCTAACTCTTCAATTTTATCATCGGGAATGGCGTCAAGATGCTTCATGAGAGCCCGCAAACTATTGCCGTGGGCCACGATAAGCACGTTTTTACCCATTCGTAACTGTGGCAATACCGTGGCTTCGTAGGCAGGGACTACCCGCTCGTAGACTTGCTTGAGCGTCTCGCCGTTCTCAAACGAGACATTCCAGCCGCGGCGGAGCGCACTAAACTGTGCCTCACCCAGCTCGACCTTCACTTGCCACTTATTCATGCCGGTGTACTTACCGTAGTTGCGTTCGTTAAAACCAGGTTCGAGAACCTGCGTGCAGTTGGCTAATGCTGCGGCTACAGACACTCCATCCAGCGTTTGCTTGGTACGCTTTTGGTCGGTGTAGACAGCGACGTCGATAGAGATACCGAGCTCATCAATTGCGGCCGCAACCGCCCCACAATCGTTTCGACCCTTATCGCTCAACTCGACATCGGTGATACCACTCCAGACCCCAATCGCATTCCACTCCGACTCGGTGTGGCGAAGTAATAGTAGTTTACCGGTAGTAGGTTCAGTGGCTGACATAGACAAAGTGTAGCATGGGATAGCAGGCAAAGAGCGACACTCCTCACTTTGTGTAAAGTTGACAATATTATAAATGTATATGATAACTTATTGTAGTATTGACACTAAGTTTAACAAGGTATACACTCAGTGTCAGATAGATACAGCAATGTGAGATAGCTCGCATTTTTTCATCGCTTTAGTTAGTGTTTATAATACATTAACTTTAGCACCTCCCTACCGCTGAGGTGGCGCGCTAGTAGTAGCAGCTAGCAGCGCTCCACCTCGGCAGTAGTTGAGGAAGATCTTTGACAACGTCATATCGACGATGAAAGGAGGCCTATCATGGCTGACAAATCACCTACCCCAACGCTTCCTGAAGCCTGGGTGACGTACCTAACTCCCTTTGCAGACGCAATCGGATCAGACGTCGCCACAGTGACGGAAGCGCTCAGGTCTGTCGTGGGCGAAGCTGGAGACGAAGCCGTCGAGCTACTCCAGAACCCTACGCAGGGCGCGACCGACGAGGAAATCAGGGCTTGTTTCTCTGATGTCCCCTCCGCACGCCTGCGTGTCGCTATCGGCGAACACCTACGGGCGAAAGCGGCCGTCGAAGCTGACATGGCTCCGGCGATGTCGCTCGACGTGCTCCCGGCTCCACGCTCCGATGACAGTTTCATCGCAGCGCTGAAGGTCGGCGGTGTTTCGAAGGTCGGTCAGACCGAGCTCGAAGCCGGTGTTAAGGCGGCGCTTGCTGACCGCGTGGACTTCTTCGATATCCCGAAGAAAATCCAAGCGGCGATGGAGCGTCACGCTGAAGTGACCGAAGAACCGTTCGGCGATTCGTACTACGAGGTGGTCAAGCTGATCACCAAGCGGGACTACTCCGAAATCTTCGCTGCACTCGGTGTGCCGGCTTCGGCCGTACCACAAGGCAAGCGGACGCGATTCCTTAAGCAGATCGACAGCATCCTCTGGCCGTCTATCCAAGGTTTCAATGGTCAGCTCTCGGGCTGGTTTGACGCCTGGATGAAGGCAGCGGGTAACCCCGCTGTGATGATGCAGGCGTTCTCGAGCCTGGCTGGCGGCGGCGGAATGCTGGCGCCGACAATGACGGTACCCGACACCGAACCACTGCGTATCGGGGCGGACGAAGTGGTCGACAACATCAACCGGGCGTATGCCGGCGTTGGTGTTCCGGCCGCACGAGCACTGGCCTACGAGGCCACCCAGGTGAAGGAGCTTCTCGCGAAGCCCGAGATCATGGGGCTTGTCGGTGCCACCACCCGTGAGCTGATGCTCAAGGAACTGGGCATCGATGTCTCGGCGAACTTCGTGTCGATGGAGCACTCCGTCGTGAAGTACGTCCTGGCGGTCAGCAACCTCTCCCAGCAGCCGAAAGGTTCGCGCGAAGAGCAAGCCTACCTCCAAAGCCTCTACCAGCTGGGCGCAGCTATCCCGTGGGAGAAGCTGTTGTCGGAAACATCCAGCCGGCGCGAACTGTCTTCGCGTACTAGGCCTGAAGAACTGGAGGAGGAGTAAGAAAACAAGTGCGGCGGTGAGCTTCGAATATTTGCAGAAGCGCAAGACCCTGCCTGGTAGCTTTAAAAACTGACTTTTTAAAGCTACCGACAGGGTGTACAGCGACTGTAAGTCGATTGCCGCCGCACCCAAACAACCCCTAATGGAGAATCCACCATGCATGAATATCTTCTGGATAGTGAGCTCGACCTGGTCTATACCGAGGTCATGGCAGCGACACATCCAGAAGATGTGTTCGGCTCGCCTGCGAAGCAGCTTCCCTTGCGGGAGCAGCAAGCAGCACTGCAGCAACGCTTTGAGGAACTGAAAAAGCTCCTCGATCCCGAGCAATACACGCGTGTCGTTGATGCCAATGCGGCCAGCGACGCATACGACAAGCTTGCGGGCTGGTACAGGGAGGCAAAAGCTGGTCTCGTGACCGGCCAGAGCCTCATGAACTTCACTGTCCGTGAGACGGAGTATCAAGTCGGTGAGCGGATTGCGTATGGACACCACTCGGTCATCCACCGAGCCATCGCCACAACCGGCACGGTGTCAGAAGAGGTGGCAATGAAAATCGCCAAGGACTCGACACATAGTCAGGTGCTTGCGATTGAAGCTGCTCATGTGCGAGCGTTTCACTCGACCTCAGGACACAATCCAGTGCGACGCATCACCCGAGTCTTACCTAAACTACTCGATACATTCGAGGTGGAAGGCCGACGAGTGAATGTGTTGCCTTACTACGCTGGGTATCGCAGTGTGGAGGAAATTGACAATTACTTCCGCGGTGAACTACCGGTCGGACACGCCGCCTGGATTGCTCGAAGACTGTTAGCCTTCCCGCTTAACGCGGCGCTGGCAGGACTACGACACCAAGCGATAGACTTCGGCCACCTACTGGTGCACCCAATCACCCACGAACCAATCTACCTGGGATGGGGTGAGGCGGTACCAGTCAACCGAACCGAGACCGATCTCACGCACCTGTACCTGCGCGATACGTTTGTAAAGGTACTGCAACTCTTTCAGACAGAGCGTGGTGGATGTGTCGACGACACCCCTCCCAAGCTTTGGGTGTACTTGCAGCAACAGGCACGGCATGACCAGCGAGTTGATGCAACACACGTGTTTACCGAGTTTACCGAGCTTATCTACGAGACGCTCGGGAAGAAGTACCGACCACTTACCCTCAACTAACCACCAGAAAAGGAGTACTACCATGGGTGGAGGAAGATGGGATACCGCAGCCTATACCTCTGCGGCAACAACCCGCCAGGCAACCGGCAAGGCAGACTTCGGCTACGATGAAGACGTGCGGCGCGGCCGAGCTTCCGGCGTACATGCCGAGCTCGACGCACGCAGTATCGTCAAGAGCGTGATGGGTGTTCGCGAGTCGCGTGACAGCGACGAGCACCCCAACTCGGTGCCGATTATGATCGCCTTCGACGTCACGGGCTCGATGGGGAGTATTCCCCGGGTGATGCAGCAGAAACTGCCCAAGCTCATGGATGTCATTCTGGAGAAGACCGACGTGGCCGACCCACAGATTCTCATGTCTGCCATCGGCGACTACCACAGCGACCGCTACCCGGTCCAGGTTGGCCAGTTCGAATCGGACAACCGCTTCGATGAACAGCTTCGGAACATCATCCTCGAGGGCAACGGTGGCGGCCAGAACATGGAGTCCTATGGGCACTCGTTCTTCCAGGCCGCTCGCCTCACGGCGACCGACGCGTGGGAAAAACGCGGCAAGAAGGGCTACCTCTTCACCATCGGTGACGAGCGGTTCTGGCCGGAACTTTCCGCGGGCGAACTGAACGACATCTACGACATCGGCGCCGAGCGCGGCGAGCAGGTCTCTGATCTTATCGCCGAAGCCAAGGAGCGGTGGGAAATCTTCCACATCGTTCCGACGCAGACTGGCTACCGGGGTGAGAACGCCGACTTCTGGCGCGACCACCTTGGAGAACGGATCATCGTCCTCGATGACATGAACCTGGTCTGCGAAACCATCGCCGCCACCATCAACATGATGGAATCGGCAGGCGAAGCCACCAGCGCGGTGGCAAACATTGGCCTCACCGGCGAAGCCGGAAAGACGCTGGCCAATGCTCTGGCGGGTCTGGTATCCGCCTGAGCAACCTTGTACCTTCGCGGTCACCCGGACAGGGTGACCGCTTTTTGTTCCCCGCAATGACGAAAGGAGTCACTTATGGAACAGCAAGTCATCATCACGACCGATCTCGGCTATGGCGATGCCGGCAAAGGCACCATGGTTGACGCCATCGTGCACAAGGAGGATATCGACCTCGTTGTTCGCTACAGTGGTGGAGCGCAAGCTGCACACAACGTGGTGACGCCTGATGGCCGACATCATACGTTTGCTCAGTTTGGAAGCGGCAGCTTCCGGCCGGGCACACGCACGTACCTTGGACCAAAGGTGCTGGTGCAACCGAAGTTGCTCCTCACGGAAGCAGCCGCCCTCGAGAAACTAGGTATCGAAGCACCGCTTCGTCTGATGTACATCGACGAACGTGCCCCCGTCATCACGCCGTATCACCAGCTCGTGAACCAGATCAAAGAGCTGGCTCGTGGGGCCGGGCGACACGGCAGTACTGGCATCGGTATCGGTGAAACCCGGGCTGATAGCGAAGATGAGACCATCGACCACATCAGGGTCGGCGACCTCAAAAATGCTGCGCTCGTGAAATCCAAGCTCGCGCAGGTTCGTGAAGAAAAGAAACGAGCGTCACTTCCACTTTTGCAGGAATACGCTGCGAATCAGAGCATCACAAGAGCGTGGCACATGTTCATGAGTGAGACGCTCTTCCAAGAAACCCTCAGGTCCTACGAAGCACTTGCGAAGTACGTACGTATCACCGATGCGTCGTACCTCAAGAACCACCTACAGGTTGGCAACCGGGCTGTCTTTGAAGCGGCCCAGGGGACACTACTCGATGAAGACTTCGGGTTCTTCCCCTACGTGACGCGTAGCAAGGTTCGTGACGTACACGCGCACGAGCTTCTGGATGCAGTTGGTCATACCGACCGACCCTACGTTCTAGGTATCACGCGGGCGTACGCCGCCCGTCACGGACCAGGACCATTCCCGACTGAGAATGCTTGGTTGCGAGGCCAGATCTATGAGGCACACAACGAGCATGGAGCCTGGCAAGGTGCGTTTCGGATGGGTCACTTTGACCCAATCGCAACGCGATACGCTATCGCAGTGAATGAGCAGGTTGATGGAGTGGCAGTGACATCACTCGATCAATTCGCGCATTTGCCAAGCTTTCTCTATGCTGACTCGTATGTCGATGCGATGGGGTATAAACTCGATGAGCTTGAACTTCTCAAAGCGGGAGATCTCGCACAGCTAGCAAAACGATCTGACTGGCTGATGCAAGAAGTTTCCGCGACCTATCGCAAAGCGCCGATGCAAGGTGAACACGTACTCGGAGTCATCAGTGGTCAGCTAGACTGTCCAGTCGTGGCAACATCGTCAGGTATGACACGTGAAGCAAAACAGTTCTTTTCAATCGCAACTAAGGCGGTTGCATGATGACAGTAGGTCGGCGCCATGGCGCCGACCTTTCTCTATAATCGTTTATACAAGAGTTTAAAAATCACTCGCTGAAAATCAGCCAACCGTTCATTCTCAATGATGGTAACTTCCTCAGTTTCCAGATCAATAATGCTCACCCGCTTTCCGTATACTAGCTGAATGATGTTCTGCTCGAACTGGTCGGCTTCTTTCGGAATGAATTTAATGAACCGCTCTAGACGGGAACGTTTCTGGATTCCCGATGCCGCATTGCTGATAACCTGTCGTTCGAGCTTCTTCTTATCACGACGTTCGCGGTAATCTCGAGCGAGATACCGATTAACCTTGGCCAAGTCTTGTTCTGACGTGTATCGGAAGAACGTCTCGCCTCGTTTTGCATGAGTGACAACATCGTCAAACGCGGCTCGGATACCATCAGGACCGCTCAAAAAGCGAACGCTCTGTGGAACATCCTTTTCCAGTCGTTTCATCGCCCCCTTCACCACCAAGGTGTGTTGAGTATCGGCGAATGAAACCGCTCTCTGCAATGCCTGAGCGCCGGTTACAGAATAGAATGTACGCTTGCCGATTCGTTCGCTACGGACAAGCTTCCCTGATATGAGCGAATCCAAACACCGATAGACTGTCATTCGAGGTAGCTCACTAGCTGCCGCAATGCCAGCGACCGATAGCGACTCGTTCGAACGAACGAGTGCATCGTACACCTCACTCGCATGGAGCGGGTGACCAAGACGTTTGAAGAGTTCCTTCTTCTGCATATTATAAGTGTATACTTTTTGTTTCAGTTTTACCATTATCTCTGTACATCATGAGAAATTCAGGTATTGTTGCCCCGGAAAGCTCATTGACAAGGAGAATAGTCATGGGAAAAAGCTCTAAGTATCAAATCCTCCATTCTGGAGGTATCGCCATCGTCAGCACACCCAGCATGGAGTACATGGCACACCAATCGTACGAAATGCTCCGGGGACTCATCAAGAAGAGGTCACTTGACTTCCACGTCATCGGGTACGACAAATTCTCGAAGTGTGAAGTCTTGCCGATTCCACAGAAGAGCGTGCGCCTTAAGCACGTCTATCTCTTCTACGACTTCAACGGCGACGCCTGCCACGATGCTTTCGTGCTCCAACTCACCGTCAGTGCCCTGCAGGACGCTGGTGCGGACGCCATCACCTTGGTGATGCCGTTCATGCCGTTCCTCCGACAGGACAGGAAAGACCGTTCGCGGGTACCAATCTCGGCCCGGGATTTCATCCAAGGGTACGAGCGGTATGACAAGGTCGAGCGGACCATTACCCTCGACATGCATGCCGACCAGACGCAAGGTGTATTTACCAAGCGTTCGGACCACCTCCCCGGCCACGTCATCTTCGTGCCATGGATTAAGGAGAACTTTGGCAACCACCTCGATGACATCGTCATCGTCGGTCCCGATGCGGGTAGCGAAAAGCGCGTCAGCGCCATCGCCAAGCGTGTCGGCTGCAAACGTGCGTTTCTTACCAAGGAGCGCAACGGGAAGGCAGTCGAGATGCACGAGATCCACGGTGCTTCAGTGAAAGGCAAAATCTGCCTTATCAACGACGACATCATGGACACGTGTGGGACCATCACCAAGGCGGCAACTGCGCTCACGGAGCACGGTGCCAAGAAGGTGATTCTCTCGGCGACGCACGCCGTCTTCGGTGGTCCCGCCTACGAGCGACTGGCCGAGTCAGGCCTGCAGGTCGTCACGACCGATTCGCTCAAGACCGAGCCGCACGATTGGCTCACTGTTCTGCCGCTCGCCGACTACATGGCATACGCGGTTCTACAGAACAACATCGTCGACGGTTCCGTCAGCGAAATCATCAGAAACGGTCTGCCTACGGCAGCCTGATATCATGGAGGTATCATGACAAACGACATCCTCGAACGAGCAGCCTCGCTGCTGCGCCCAGTGCCGGACTTCCCGAAGCCCGGTATCCTCTTCTTCGATCTCAACCCCCTCTTGCGGGATATGGTCGTGATGGACACCATTGCCACCGAAATCGCCAACTACTGGCAACCGGCAAACATCGACGTGGTTGCGGGGTTCGATTCGCGCGGCTTCCTCTTCGGACCAATGGTGGCGGAACGTCTTAACGTACCGTTCACCATGGTTCGCAAGCAGGGTAAGCTTCCTCCCCCAACAAAGTCCGTCTCGTACGGTTTAGAATACGGGGAGGACGTCATCGAAATGGCGGACGACGGGTTTATCGAGGGCAAGCGTGTCTTGCTCATCGATGACCTCCTCGCCACCGGCGGCACTGCTGAGGCCGGCGTCAAACTCGTGTCGAAACTCGGCGGTGAAGCCGTTGGCTACGCCTGCGTCTCGGAACTGCCAGAGCTCGGTGGTCGAGCGAAATTGCTCGACATACCGGTACAATCCCTGATCACCATCATGGACGACACCCCGGTGGTTGGCGCGGAATATTGCGTAGATGTCTATGCCCGTTGTGTTCGGACCGGTGCGCTCATGCTCATCGAACGACTCGACGAGGTACCAGGTATCGCCATGCCCGGCGGTCGTATCGAAGAACGCGAAAGCGTTCGAGCGGCGGCCGGACGTGAACTCGAAGAAGAGACCGGGAACGGTGTTTCCCACTTCGAGTTCATCGGCATGCTGACCGGACTCAATCGTGACCCGCGCGGACCGAAGGTATCGATCGTCCTTGAAACGATGGTCAACGTTGGGCCACTCAGAGGTGAAGTGGGTGTAACACGTCCGTTCTGGGTTAACTCCCCGAGCGAACTCCCGGACACCACGAAGTTCGTGTTCGCCCATGACACCATCGTGTACAATCGCTTCCTGGACCAATTCGCCGACGAAGCACAACACGCACCGGTAATCTGATTCTCCTCGTACCTTCACAAAAACCGCACCGGCCCTCCAGGCCGGTGCTTTTTCATACCACTGGTTAAAAACACTACACCTGTAACGGTAACTCAGTAAGTTTCTGGTCCACAAACTTGTAGAGCGCAGCGGGACGATTTTTAACCCCCTCCTGTAACCGGCCTGTATCTCGAACAATATCGAGTGCAAGAATCTTTTTTCGGAAGTTTCGTTTATCAAATTCCGTACCCAAAACCGTCTCGTAGACAGTTTGTAGCTCGGTGAGGGTGAAGTGGTGTGGTAAGAGGAATTGAGCAATTGTGGAGTACGTCAACTTACCCTGTAACCGTTTATGTGCTACCAGCAACATTTCATCATGATCGTACGCCAATTTAGGCAGCTTACTCACCAGCACGAACTGGGCACCGGCTCGCGTGAAGCTCGCTGCCGTATCGGGTCGTACTAAACAAAGGTAGGCTACCGAAACCACACGGTTACGCTTATCACGATTGACCGCACTAAAGGTGTAGAGTTGTTCACTAAACGCAGGAGTTAATCCAACCTTGTCTTTCAGTACCCGGACCAAGGCCTGGTCAGTATTTTCAGTCTCTTTAATGAGGCCACCCGGGAACGCATCCATGCCGTGGTATGCCGATTCATTATTAACCCCTGCGGTTAGAACGGCTAATTCACCGTCAACAAAAGAAAACACTACTGCATCTACAGCCATAGCGGCAAAGCGTAGTTTTTCGGGAGCTCGTCTCATGTGTATATTTTACACTAAGAAAATGAACCTGTACAGCTGACACTAAAAAACACCCGGCGGCTGTCCGAGTGTTTTGCGTGGCTGGTGTATGAATTACCGACCGGTACGGTCAGCCGCCCGATCTTGTTGGACGTCGCGCAAAGTACGCACAATCTCACGCAGCTGCGCTCGAAGATCTTCGATAGCAGCCCGATAGACCGACTGTGGAATAAGCACACGGTCGATGACGTGGACGACACCATTATCGGCCGCAATATCAGTAGCGGTAATGTTGGCGTTGTTAATTTTTGCGCCAGCGCGAGTATTCACAAACAGGTGGGTACCGAGCGCTGACTCAAGGCGACGCTCACTGAGTACATCTTCGGCCATCAGCTCACCGGGAACGACGTGGTAGAGCA
>CAZZPW010000013.1:5430-26435 GCA_964655825.1 uncultured Candidatus Saccharibacteria bacterium | reverse complement strand
CTGGGTGGTGGTTTTGTAGAATATGGCCGCGATGCTTGGGGCTTAGTACCGTGTGATTGGTGTAGTACCACATTTTTAGTACTTCCGTATCGAGATGTGTGGTTGCGGTGTACCTTCGGCAATGTCTAAGCTCATATTTAGAGTTGCGTTTTTGAGAGAAATACCGTATAGTGCTGGCCACTAAATACGAGATTTATGCCAATTACTAAAGGAGCGCAAAAAGCCCATCGGGCATCGTTACGTAAGCGGGTCTTTAACGTGCGTCGTAATCGCGCGATGAACGACGTGGTGAAGCAGGTGCGTACGCACCTCAAGGGTGGCGACGTCGCAGCCGCTGAAGCTGCCCTGCCAACCGCCTACAAAGCCATCGATAAAGCCGCCAAGCGTGGGATTATCAAAGATAACACCGCGGCCCGCAAGAAGAGCCGTCTGGTTGCGGCAATCAAGAAAGCCAAGGCCTAATCCGCCGATACTTATCAATCAGTCGCTGACTACATGTGACGCTATGAAAAAAGATATTCACCCCGACAACTACCGCCTCGTTATTTTCGAAGATAACTCTAATGGCAGCCGCTTCTTAATCGGCTCGACAGTACACACCGAAGAAACCGCTACTTGGGACGATGGAAGCGAGTACCCACTAAAGCGTATGGACGTCTCGAGTGCCTCACACCCGTTCTACACTGGCCAAGAGAAGGTGATGGACACTGCCGGACGCGTTGACCGATTTAAGCAGCGCATGGCCAAAGCGGGCAAGAAGAAATAAATCAATTCCACTCAATTTTCAAATGGTCTAGGGCTCTCCTAGACCATTTGTGTATTTGGGAGGGGGAAGACAGATTGAAAATAATGCTATATAGCGTAGTATGGCTGGCACTATGGAAGGACATGAAGAACAAAAACTGAGCGAGTGGCGTGAACACCCAAAAACGCAGTTTTTAATGACCCAGTACGACGCAACGGTGGCGCAGCTGGCTGAGGCTGAGCAGCTGGCAAGCAGCGACCCAGCGATGGCTGAGCTCGCACAAGAAGAGATTGCGACCCTGCGCGAGAGCCTCCAGTCACAGTACAACGAAATGGACCGTATTATTGAGTCGAGCAAAGAAGAAGACGCCAAACCCTACGGCGTTGTTTTAGAGGTGCGGGCGGGCGCGGGTGGCGATGAGGCTTCGTTGTTTGCCGCTGAATTAGCAAATATGTACCTCAAGTACGCCGAGACGAAAGGGTGGAAGCATATGGTCAATCATACGTCGACGACCGAAGCGGGTGGCTACAAAGAAGCGAGTTTTGAAATCCTTCACCCCGCTGTCTACGACCACCTCAAGTACGAAACTGGCGTGCACCGGGTACAGCGGGTGCCGGCGACGGAGAAGCAGGGGCGCATTCATACCTCCACCGCGTCGGTAGCTATTTTGCCGTTGCGAAAGAAACCGGCTATCGACATTAACCCAGGCGATATTGCCATGGAGTTCTCCCGCTCGGGTGGAGCTGGGGGGCAGAACGTCAATAAGGTTGAGACGGCCGTGCGGCTAGTTCACACCCCAACCGGGATTGACGTTCGCTGTGAGAGCGAGCGCTCACAGCTTAAAAACCGGGAAAAGGCGATGGCCGCGTTAACCGCTAAGCTTGAGACCTTGCACGAAGAAGAAGAAGCGCGCAAGCATGCGGCCGAACGCAAGAATCAGATTGGTACCGGTGACCGGTCGGAGAAGATTCGGACGTATAACTTTCCACAAAATCGTATTACCGACCACCGGATTAAGCAGTCGTGGCACACAATTGAAGCCACGTTAGCGGGTGATTTAGACCCGATAGTATCTGCGCTCGCGGCTGAGGCAGCGGCCTTGACGGAGGCGTAACGCGGCTTTGGTAGGGCGGTATCGGCTCGCGCCCGCGTTGCGGAAACAGCACTCCTGTGGTACTATGCCGCGCGTTAACGCGTTTGGGCGCGTTTTTATCTTAAATTATTATGTCTACAACTAACGATAACCAAAACCTCGTAGCGCGCTTGTTTGCAGCGGGTGCACACTACGGGTTTTCAAAGAGCCGACGACATCCGTCGGTCAAGCCGTACCTCTTCGGAAGCAAGCAGGGCACGGACATCTTTGACCTCACAAAGACCGCTGCCTTACTCGACGACGCCAAAGCGGCCCTCGAAGCTGCCGGAAAGGACGGCAAGACGGTCCTCTTCGTCTCAACCAAAGACGAGACGTCACGACTGGTGCGGCAGGAGGCTGAACGGGCTGAAGCACCCTACGTCATCAATCGCTGGATTGGTGGTATGCTCACTAACTTTACTGAAATCAAAAAGCGTATTGACCGCCTCCACCAACTTACCGTGGAAGGAGAGAGCGGCGAGCTTGAACGTAAGTATACGAAGAAAGAGCGCGTCATGATTGGTCGTGAGATTGATAAGCTCACATTTAATTTTGGCGGTATTAAGCAGCTCGAAAAAACACCAGCGATGATGGTGGTAATCGACCCCCGACACGATCAGATTGCGGTGCGTGAGGCTAACGACAGCACGGTACCCGTGGTTGGTATTATGAGTTCAGACAATGACCTCTCGAAAGTACAGTACCCGGTCGTCGCTAACGACGCCTTGCAGGCAAGCGTGCAGACTATTCTGTCTGAGTTGGTCGACGCCTACCTGGCTGGCAAAGCTGCCTTTGTGCCAGCTAAGCCTGCGGCCAAAACTACGACGCGCCGCACGACTACGCCAACTACTGCGTAAGCGCCCAAATCACTCATACTCTTTTACGAATTAAGATTCTGTTCACTATGGAAATTACCTCAGCTATGATTAAGGAGTTGCGCGACACTACCGGTATTTCGGTAATGCAGTGCAAGAAAGCGCTCGAGGAGGCTGGTGGCGACATGGAAAAAGCCACCATAATTCTCAAGAAAAAGCGCAGCGAAGCAGCTGATAAAAAGTCAGACCGAGAAATTGGCGCTGGTGCAGTCGGTATGTACATGCACAATACCCACGAGGTAGCCGCACTCGTAAAGCTTGGGTGCGAGACCGACTTTGTAGCTAAGAATGAAGAGTTTGTTGCCCTGGCAAACGATATTGCGATGCACGTTGCCGCGATGGCTCCAACCTACATCACCCAAGAGGATTTGCCGGAAGAGGCTATTACGAAAGCCAAAGAGGTGTTTGCGGGTGAAGTGGCCGATAAGCCAGCCGAGATGCAAGAGAAAATTATGGCAGGGAAGCTAGCATCGTACTTCAAGGACCAAATCTTACTCGAGCAACCATTTGTAAAAAACCCGGAGACCACGATTGCCGAAATGGTATCTGGTGGGGTGCAAAAGTTTGGTGAGAACATTACGGTAGCCGAAATCACACGGGTTGCGGTAAAATAGGCAGTAATGTCGCTTACGGTACTCATCTTCGCTATCAGCGGTGCGGGAGTGTTCTCACTCGCACTGCTGTTTGCGTTTGAGCAGCGACGAGGGCAACGGCTGGGAGAGCCAGGGCGCGCTGCGCTGGACCGTCTGGCCGACCGTGCCATTGTGGGTTGGCATACGCTTATGTTGTACATCGGTAGTGGGGCTGCTCGAGTAGGGCTCCACTACGTGATGCACCGTGTGTTGCGCACCTGTGCCGGTCTGTTGGCCTGGTTGCATGAGCGGGTTGAGTACTGGCGTCGCCGTAACCGACGTATCGCTCGAACGGTGCAAGCCGCTCGGACCGATTCGCACCTCAGTGCTATTGCCGAGCATAAGCACGCCACCGCGCTCTCCGATGAAGAGAAGACGAGTCTAAAAGAAAAAACGCTCGCCGGATAAAATGACTTGCATTTTACGTGAAGCTTGCCATAATACCGCCACCAAAATATATCCTCTCAGCGTACAACCCTGAGAGCCACCTTAGCTCAGTTGGTAGAGGTACAATTGTCCGGGGGACAGTTGTACCACTTGTCACACGTGAGTTGCTACCAACTGGCTGGGTGTGGTAAAAAGAGTGCCATATATTCCTCAGCGTAAAACCCTGAGAGCCACCTTAGCTCAGTTGGTAGAGCAACTCACTTGTAATGAGTAGGTCGTCAGTTCGAGCCTGACAGGTGGCTCTCAGGGTTTTACCTTTACGGGTTGCCTGGCGAAGAATTTTTTATAATAAGCTGGTTAGCCGATAGTGGCCCATACAAACGCAATTTGGCCACTGGTAATCGGGTACAATCGCGGTATACCCCCGACACTACCTTTTTGTCTGTAGACGTAGTCTACGTAGCTACGACGTTGTCTTGCTCACGGTATATAACTGCAATTTACACCACAATTAAAATACGCCTTATATACTGACAAAAAGCAAGTGTGGAGGTATACTGCGCTATACGTATGGAGGCCTCCAAGGACCATCTGTTGCCGTACGCCCAGCGGGCGGATTTTCAGGTTGGGCGAGCGACTGAGCTGACTGGCCGCGACCGGCGCTTGTACCGCCTGCTTGAAATACTGCCTGGCTTGGCGTCGTGGTCGACCCTTATTGGTGTCGTGCTGCTTTCGATTTACGCGCCGTTTGTGGCGGCCTATTTTATTATTGCCTTCGCCATGTACTGGCTTTTAAAGACGGCGTTTTTATCGTGGCACCTGCGGTATAACTGGAAGCGCTTGCGTCACCATATGTCGCTCGATTGGAACGCACTCATTGAGCGCTTTAGTTATGAGCACATGTACCACGTCGTCATCTTACCGTTCTACGATGAGCCTGAGGAGGTGGTCGACGCCACTCTTTCCTCGTTGGCTGCAGTAACCTACGACACGCAGAATCTGATAATCGTCCTGGCGGCAGAGGAGCGCGCGGGAGAAGCGGCGCAGACGCTCGCGGCTACCATGAAAGCAAAGTGGGGCAGTACCTTCGGGTCGTTTTTGGTCACTACTCACCCGGGTGACATTGCCGGCGAGATGGCTGGTAAAGGAGCAAATGCCGCCTGGGCAGCCGAGCAGGTACGCACCCAGGTGCTCGACCCCCACGGTATCCGCTATAACCACACGCTGGTGTCGATTTTTGATATTGATACCGTGGTATACCCGGAGTACTTTAGTTGCCTTATGTGGCACTTTATGACAGCTGAGCGACCGCTCAAAACCTCGTTTCAACCAGTACCCGTCTTTAATAACAATATCTGGGACGCGCCCGCTATTGCTCGAGTGGTAGCCATGAGTAGTACCTTTTGGGAAATGGTGCAACAAGAGCGACCAGAACGCATGGCTACCTTTTCTTCACACGCGGTGAGCTTCCAAGCGTTGTATGAGGTGGGGTACTGGCAGCGCAATATGGTGAGTGAGGATTCGCGCATCTACTGGAACCTGCTCCTAGCGAACGATGGTCAGTACGACGTGGTCCCCCTGAGCTACCCGGTCTCAATGGACGCCAACGCGGCTCCTACGTTGTGGGGGACAATTAAAAATATATATCGGCAGCACCGACGGTGGACGTACGGGGTCGAAAACTTGTGCTACATCTTGTACCACTTTAGTAAACACGAACGAATCTCTCGACGGCAGAAGATAAAGATTGCCATCCAACAGGCTGAAGGGTACTGGAGTTTGGTCACCAACCCAATCATGCTTTTCATCTTGGGTTGGGCACCGATCTTCCTTGGTTCGGCCGAGTTTCACCAGACGGTTCTCTCGTATAACCTGCCGATAATGGTACGCGACTTGCTCATTTTGGCCATGTTTGGGTTAGTGGTATCATCAATTATCTCGCTGGCGATGATTCCGCCGCGCCCTGAGCACCGGAGCCGCTTACGGTACATTGTGATGGCGGTACAATGGATACTGGTCCCGGCGACGATGATTATCTTTAGCGCCATCCCCGGACTCGACGCCCAGACGCGTCTGATGTTCGGTCGGTACATGGGCTTTTGGGTAACACCAAAGTCTCGCGCGAGCTCATAACCCTGTATGTCTCCTGAACCAGATGTTAAACCGTTGCCGTACGGCCACCGCGTGTGGTTCTTTCGCGGTTTGCTCTTTTTGTTTGTCTGTGCAGTACCGGTATTTATGTTTTACGCGACGGGCTATCGTTTGAGCTTTAGCGAAACGAGTAACATCATTAGCGTAGGCGGTATCTTTATCAGTGCCGAGACTGAAGACACGAGCATCTACCTCAACAGTGAACCGGTAGAAAACTTTCGACTCTTTCAACGGGCGGCGTACATTCAAAATCTGCCGGCGGGCGTGCACCGGTTACACGTTCAGGGTGACGGGTTGCACACGTGGGTAAAAGAGTTGCCGGTCTACCCCCACATCGTGACGGAGGCGACGGCCGTTAACTACCCATTAGTGCCTCAGGTTCGTTTGATTACCCAGTACGAGACAGTAGGTGGCAGCCCGTTTCTTCCTGTCGCATCGGGTACGGTACTGTTACCATCACCCGTGCAGTACCAGGTGCCGGTGATTGCCAGTACGACGGTGGCGACAACGACTTTACAGAGTAATGAAGAGTACGAATTTGTGAAGCAACTGTTTGCGAGTACCAGCACAACGACGCCACCAAACACGGTACGCACCCGCCTCCAAGCTCAAGTTGAAGACCCGTTCGTTTTTAGTAGTGAGCGATCAACCACTAGTACCAGCAATCAGACGATTCGTGCCACCACTACCCGCGAGCGCAGCGACCGACGTCTCTACGAGACTGCGACAGGTATTGCGGTCGACTGGGTCGGTGATCCGAGTAACCATCCATATTACTTTTGCCTAAATACGACACCGCCACCAACGGCTACCAGTAGCGCTCTAAGTGTGTATGTGGCGGACAATGTCGCGAGTGTCGCCGATGCGCTCCAGACCGCAGAGACTCGTGGTGACTTCCTGTGTCGCGATACTATTGCACTACAAACCTTTGGTCGCCCAGTTGTACTATTTGATTTTATGCCCGACTCTAGTGATACCGCATTGGTACAGTTGAGCGATGGCCTCTACGCGATTGAGTTCGATGACCGCAGTTGGCAGAATACCCAGCTGCTCTATACTGGTTCCGCTATTGACGTCGTAGTCCATAACGAACAGATTTTTATCACCGATGGAGATTATATCTTTGAACTACTACTCACACTGTCGTCGTAGTTTTGTCACCGCCATATCTTTGCTATAGTCTATACCTATGCGCACACCCGGACACCAACACCCCATTACACGTATGGTCACTGAAATAAACAGTATTTTTGCGGAGTTAGGTTTTGTGTTTGCCGATGGGCCCGAGGTCGAGAGTGAGCACTACAACTTTGATCGGCTTAACGTCCCTAAGAACCACCCCAGTCGTGACATGCAAGACACGTTCTGGTTTAAAGACGATGACGTGGCAGAAGCAACCGTACTACGCACTCATACCAGCCCCGTACAAGCCCGATACATGGAGTCGCACGCTGAACAGCTACCTATTCGTATGATCTGCCCAGGTAAAGTATTTCGTAACGAGGCGACCGATGCAACGCACGAGGCGCAGTTCTTTCAACTGGAAGGGCTTGAGGTGGGTGAAGGGATTCACTTGGGGCACCTGAAAGGTACGATTGAGTATTTTTTCGAACATTTTCTCGGTGGTGATGTGGAGGTACGATTTCGCCCGGGCTTTTTTCCATTCGTCGAGCCTGGCGTCGAGGTCGACATGCGGTTACTCTCTGGTGACTCAAATCTCAAAGGGAAATGGATTGAGTTAATGGGAGCAGGTATGGTACATCCGAATGTACTGCGCGACTCGGGTATCGACCCGCAAAAATACTCTGGCTATGCCTTCGGTATGGGCATCGACCGCTTAGCGGTGATGAAGTACGGTATTAATGATGTGCGTGATTTATACACCGGCGATTTACGATTTGTTAACCAGTTCTAAGAATAAGTATGCTCGTTAGTTGGAATTGGATTAAAGACTATCTTGGGGACACTACCCTTACTGCAGCAGACGCAGCAAACCTTTTAGGTATGCACGCCTTTGAGCTCGAAGGTATCGAAGAAACGGATGGCGATACCGTTATTGACGTAGATATATTACCGAACCGGTCGAGTGATTGTCTTTGCCAGCGTGGTATAGCGCGAGAATTAGCCTCGATTACCGGCACACCACTGGCGCATGACCCGCTGGCGACGCAACCAGAACTACCCAGCTGTACAGACATTTTGGTCGATATTGCAGACACCAACGCCTGTCCGCGTTTTAGCGCTTCACTCATGAGGGGAATTGCTGTGGGGGAATCGCCCCAGTGGCTTAAAGACCGCCTGGAGGCGATTGGCCAGCGACCGATTAATAACATTGTCGACGCGACCAATTACGTGATGTTTGCCATTGGTCAACCCATTCACGCGTACGATGCCGCGTTGTTTCCGCAGGTCGATGGCGCCTGGCGGTTTGCGGTGCGCTTTGCTCGAGCCGAAGAGCAGGTGAAGCTACTTCCGGAGGCTGGCAAAGATGAGGAGCGCGTTGTGACGTGCCAGGGAACGGAACTCTTGATTGTCGACCAGTCAAGTGATACCCCGATTGGGCTGGCCGGCGTGAAGGGTGGTAGTTTTGCGGGAGTGCATGACGGTACGACGGACATCATTATTGAGACCGCCCACTTTCATCCGACGGTGACCCGGAAGACAGCGCGTCGACTGGGTATTGTCATCGACGCGAGTAAGCGGTTTGAGAACGAACCGTCGCGAGAACTGATTCCGTACACCCAGGCGGAAGTCACCAAGCTCATTGCCGATATTGCGGGCGGCACCCTTGAAGGGGTCGTTGATGTGTATCCCGAGCACGTTGAACCCGTTACGACAACTATCGACCCCGTCCGCGTTAATGCACTTTTAGGACTCTCTTTAGCGGTGACCGACATGGTCACGTTGCTTGAGCGTCTAGGAGCGACGGTCCACCGCGATACCGACAAGCTGGAGGTAATCAGTCCGTGGGAACGGACGGATTTGGCTATTGAAGAAGATTACATCGAAGAGATTGGCCGACTGCATGGCTACCAGCACGTGCAGGCAGTTGCCCCGACACCACGATCATTGCCAGAAATGGAAATGAATGCACGACAGTACTACAGTGAGGTGATGCGCCACACCTTACTAGCGGCGGGCTTTTCTGAGGTGATTACTTCAAGTTTCCGTAAGAAAGATGAGGTGCAGCTCAAAAATGCCCTGGCGAGCGATAAGCGGTATTTGCGCTCAAACTTAACAAAGAATATCACCGAAACCCTCGATACCAACGCCAGCTTTGCTGACTTGCTTGGTACTAACGATACCCGAGTATTTGAGATTGGGACGGTATTTCATAAAACGGAGACGGGTATTGGGGAACACGTGTCACTTGCACTCGGGGTACGGGTGAAGCCGTCGGGCTACAGCGGTAAAGAAGATGCGGGTGTAGATCAGACTATCGAGGTAATGAATGAAGCACTCGGTACCAACCTACCGACACCAATCAACGCCCACGCGTCTGGTACAACCAAAACCGGCGTGGCCTTTAGGTACGAGAAAGGTGTGCTTGAAATCGATTTTACACATCTTATCAAGACACTACCGCAACCAGAGGCATACCTACCTGTGACTGTCGGAGAAGCAATTCAGTATCAACCTTTCTCAACGTACCCGTACGTTACGCGTGATATCGCGATGTGGGTGGGTGAGAGTACTCCCGCAAATGAGGTTGAAACTTTACTCAACGAGCACGCTGGTCCTCTGCGCGTCCGCACCACGCAGTTCGATGAGTTTACCAAAGACGGCCGCACCAGCCTGGGCTTTCGTTTGGTCTTTCAGTCAAAAGAAAAGACGCTCACCGATAGCGAGGTGAACGCCGTAATGGAAACTATTTACACAGCGGTTAGCGAGCGAGGTTGGGAAGTGCGTTAGAAAAAGACCAATTGCTTGCGCACGCGGATCTCCTGAACGTTTTCTCAATTACCATGCTTCGTGGTAATCATAGTGCCTCATGTACACATTACCGTCGCTGAACCAGTCGAGTTCTATTGGAAACGAGTCGTCACCGTTTGGGTAGCATTCTTGTAAATACTCCACGTTACCGTTTACGATTCGTCGAACTCCAAAGATTTTTTGCATATCACCCTCCTTCGATACGTTCGAGAATTACATCTTCTCCCTGAGCTTGAAGAAAATCAATAGCCTTCGAGTATTCATGTTCGTCAGAGAACGTGTGCGCACGCTCTCTATCGCTGGTGATATCCCACGGCTCCTCCACGTTATCGGGGTCGTGGCAGATGTATCCGCAATGGTCTTTGGCGCCAGATTTTTCAGCGCCAAGTCCAGGTATGATCAGCACTGTTTCAGTGAAGCACGATACGATAAAGTTCATCTTCGATACTCCATATATAAACCTACTTAACTGCCCGTAACGTACCGCAAAGAGGCATGAATAACAAGTAAAATCTGTTATAATACCAGGGTTAAATGAGTGAATGAGCGAAGCGATTATCACGAATTTAGTTACGAATCTGGTCAATTCCTAGAGTAAATACCTGGAACAGTACGTAACGATTAACCACAGAAACCACTCACATACTATGGCACCTAAGAAAGCGACAAAAAAAACTACTAAAAAATCTTCGACCGGCTACGATGCCTCATCTATTTCGGTACTCGAGGGGCTCGACCCGGTACGTAAGCGCCCTGGGATGTACATTGGCTCAACGGGGCCCGAGGGGCTGCACCACATGATCACGGAGATTTTTGACAACTCTCGCGACGAGGCGATGGGTGGGTATGCTGACCGGGTGGAGGTAGCACTCCTGCCCGATAATTACGTGCGTGTGGTTGATAATGGTCGCGGTATTCCGGTAGATATTCATAAGCAAACTAAAGTATCGGCCCTCGAAACGATTATGACTACGCTGCACGCGGGCGGTAAGTTTGGTGGCGACGACTCCGGTTACAAAGTCTCTGGTGGGTTGCACGGTGTGGGGGTGTCGGTGGTAAACGCCCTCTCAACGCACACCCGCGTAGATGTTCACAAAGACGGTGATCACTACATGCAGGAGTACCTCATTGGTAAAGCTAAAGCGAAGGTAAAAAAACTTGGTAAAACCAAACACCAGGGTTCGATTGTAATCTTCCAAGCTGATCCGAGTATTTTCCCCGAAATTAAGTACGATTGGAAGAAGACGGTGACGCATATGCGCCAACAAGCCTACTTGGTAAAGGGGATGCGCCTCACGGTTATTGATGCTCGCGAGAGTACCGCTGCGCTCGATCCTAAGAGTGTAGCCGATACTATTTACTTAGCAGACGAAGGTCTTGAGGTACCGAAGCAGACGTTTTACTTCGAGGGCGGGTTGCGCTCACTGGTGGCGTTTAACAACCAGTACCAGAAGCCAGTCCATAAAAATATTTTCTACGTCGAAAAGAACGATGTCGACGATATGGTGCTGTCGGTTGAAGTGTCACTCCAGTACGTGGACGACATCTCGTCGCGGATTTCGGCCTTTGCCAACAATATCTATAACCCCGAGCACGGTACGCACATTACTGGTTTTAAGACGGCGCTTACGCGCACGCTCAATAATTACGCCAAGAAAAATAACTTCTTTTCTGCTAAAGAAAAAGATACTGGTTTTACCGGTGATGATGTTCTCGAAGGCATTACTGCCGTGGTGTCGGTGAAGATGCCGGAGATTCAGTTTGAGGGGCAGACTAAAGGCAAGCTCGGTTCGGTCGAGGCACGTAGCGCAGTCGAGAGTGTGTTTGGCGAAGCGTTCACTATGTTTCTAGAAGAAAACCCCGACGACGCTAAGGCAATCGTGAATAAGGTCATTATGGCGGTGAAAGCTCGTAAGGCTGCGAAAGCGGCGAAAGACTCGGTGCTTCGTAAAGGGGCGCTCGATGGCCTTTCGTTGCCGGGTAAACTGGCGGATTGCCAAACCAAGAAAGCGGACGAGTCGGAGCTCTTTATTGTAGAGGGAGACTCGGCTGGCGGTTCGGCCAAGATGGGTCGCGACCGGCGTACCCAAGCAATTCTGCCATTGCGCGGAAAGATCTTGAATGTCGAACGCGCTCGTATCGACAAGATGCTGGCCTCAGAACAAATCAAAAACCTAGTGATTGCACTCGGTACCGCGATTGGCGATGTGTTTGATGTCTCGAAGCTTCGCTACCACAAGATTATTATTGCGACCGACGCCGACGTCGATGGAGCACACATTCGGACGCTGCTGCTCACACTCTTTTACCGCTATTTCCGGCAGTTAGTTGAAGAAGGATTTGTGTACATTGCGCAACCGCCGCTCTACAAAATCCAGAAAGGGAAAGAGACGTGGTACGCCTACACCGACGCTGAGAAGTTTGCAATTGTTGGCGAGGAAGACCCAGAAGCGGTAGTTGAAGAAGGTGAGGCTGATGAAGCCGATGCTGAGGAGGCCGACGAGTCGGCTCAGAAGAAGAGTAAGTACCGCATACAACGCTACAAGGGGCTCGGTGAGATGAACGCCGAAGAGTTGTGGGAGACTACCATGCACCCGGAAAACCGTTTACTTAAGCAGGTAACGATCGACGATGCACTTGATGCCGATAAGGTGTTCGATATTCTCATGGGGACGGATGTGGCTAGTCGCAAGAGCTTCATTCAGACCAACGCTCAAAACGCCACATTAGATATCTAGTAAATATTTTTAGTGATCTACTTCGTTAGACAGCGACAACGTTTCTTTCACTGGACGTATTCGTCCCATTCAAGAAATTTTTCTTGTCTACCTTGTATCTCATCTAAAAAATTACTAGATACGCTGGAAAACTCGAATTGCGCTTTGCTATTTTGCTGCATATCTAACTTGGCTAAAACAGCGACGGTGCACATATAAAAAAAGCACGCGAGGAGCGTGCTGTGAGTTAGGTGGTATTATAGTGCCGTTAGTTCTGTCGGACCTCTTTCCCGACGCGCTCTTCCTCGGCTACAGCTTCTGGGTCGATGATTGGTGCCGTCAAATCGACGCCGGCTCTTACCAGCATACCTTCGAGTTTGTTTTTGGCACCACCGGGAATGTCTTTGTCTGACCGAGTCTTCATTTTTATACCTCCTAAGCGTACCGATGCTACCATAGCACAAAACAAACCCCGCGCCTCTGGCGCGGGGTTTGTTTTGTGCGTTCGGGTTACGGGTGAGTGTGCTTACTCGACCACGTTGACTGCCCAGCTAAACTCATCGTTTTCGCTATTGCGGTCTTCGGGTACGTCGATTGCTGCACCAAAGCGCTGTGCGCCCGTTTCGCCAACATTGTCGAAGCCGAGGGTGACAATCGAGTACTCATTTGGCTTCAGACCCTCTTGCGTGTCTGACGCATACGTCGCACCTGAGGTAAGGGTGGCCTCGAAGGTCCAATCGCGTGAGGTTTTGGTACCGAGGTTACGCACCTCAAATTGGAAGGCGCCGCGGGTGTCACTGTCGATAACGCCGCCAGGGACAAATCGATTATCGCTGTCGAGGCGACCAACGCCAACGTAACTCACTGCGAGATCGACAAAGCCGTCGGGGTCTGAAGTGGGTAGGGCAAAGATTTCGGTTGCCACTACTTCAGGCTCGCGAACAGGTGTGGTCGCAGGGGTCGTTGGGGTTGGAGCCGGCGCTTCGGTCGTGGGTTCGTCTGTAGTATTGGTACTTTCGCCAGCGACGGTACCGGTTGGCGTGTCGCTATCGTCGGTAGCGATACTTTCACTTTGAGGAATACTAACGTTTACGACAGTAACGGTATTCTCCGTAGTGGTAATGACCTCATCGGTACCATCGATGAAACCAATAGTGTAGGTGATATCGATGAAGCGCTGACGCTCGGAGTTCATAATCAGTTCAAGCTCAGTCACGTCGCTGCCGAGTTTGATAGTCTCACCACACGGAATAGTGGTGATGTTATTCGCCGGGAAGCGCATATCAACTGAGACACCATTTACACATTCGTAACGAATGGTGTACTGACCGGTCCGATTAAGGTTGGTCCAACTGACGATAAATTCCTCGTTGTTGTTAATGATGCTATTGCTGTTTGCTACTACAATTTCGGCTTGTGGTCGTGATTGTTGCAGTCCTTCGGCTATGGAAGCCAGTGATGAAAATGCATTCGGAAGTACTCCGACGAGCATGACCGCGAGCCAGACCAAGAGGCCGACAAAGGCGATAAAACAGGCGACAGCCAACACCTTGAGGGTAGTTGAAGGTTTGTTAGAAGTTGTCATAGATAATGTGTTAAACACGTAAATGCGCCCGTTCGCCACCCATGCACCAAAACCCAACCAGTAGGGTTGGGAAAGAGCAGAGAAGTAGAGAACAGTACCCGAACGCTCGAGTATGGACGGGTGTCCAAGCGTGCTACTACTTTAGCATATATAGTTACGTGTGTCAAGTATGAGTTTGTGGTAGCGTACTACAATCGTACAACGAGGAGTATGAAAATGTCGGTATCGGCGTAGTATTGACAAATATTAAAATTAGTGTATCATTACAAATATGAAAACTGCGCAATCATTCAATGAGCTCTACGAGCAGCTTAAACTACGCTTCGTACCGTTTTCGGTGGCGTTTTTTGTGGTGGTATTTATGACCTACTTGGTGCTTTACGTTGTCGATTTCTACCCCGAACCGGTTACCGATGAGACGGTACGTGATACTGAAACGGCGTTGGTTGATACACCCGAACCGGTAGCGGCCGCAATGGCGGAAGCAGTTGAGGAGACTACTGTGGTGGTCGCGACAGAGCCAGCTGACACAGTAGTTGTCCCGCCGGTAGCCGCGCCAACAGCGGTTGCAGCGGCTCTACCAGATCGAGCGGCGTTACCGGTGAGTCTTCACTTTGATGCACTTGACCGAACCGTCACGGTACTAAACCCCGAAAGCCCAGCGTACGCGGCTCTTGACCGAGCTCTTGAGCAGGGGGTGGTGCGTCACCCACACTCAGCCGACCTGCAAGATACGGGGAATATGCTTATCCTTGGCCACTCGAGCTATCTGCCAAATGTACTTAACCGCAATTTTCAGGCCTTTAATGGGATTGAACGCCTGGCTTGGGGAGATATTGTGCGGGTAACGTCTGCGGATACCGAGTATGTCTACCGTATCGACCGCGTGTACGAGGCACCAGCTTCAAATATTGTGGTACCAGTAGGGGAGGAACGGACCCCAAAGCTTACGCTCGTAACCTGCGACGTATTGGGTGCTAAAGAAGATCGCTTTATTGTCGAAGCCTCGCTGATTGAGACGGTCACTCTGTAAAGGCGATAAAAATACTTCCATATATGGAAGTATTTTCTGATATCGATTCACCATGCTATATAACCTGAGACGTACTTGACAGAATCGAAAAAAGGTTGACAAATACTGCAGTTCGTGCTAAACTAGTAGCAACCTAGAGTTCTCCTTGGTGCACATCCACATTTATTGATGGGGTGACGGCACCACCACTTTTACAACACCAAATAAGCTCTATACCCGGAACCAGTAGTCCTACTGGCCCCTTCTTGGTATAGAGCTACCTGTGATAGGTACGCGAATCATCGCAATCCCATCGCAGGATGGGTGTTTGCACATTGAAATTGGCAAAAAAGGAGCAGCCAAATGAAACTCGCAATTGCACTCGTAGTTGGTCTGGCAGCAATGCTTGGCCTGACCGCCATGGCTTCGGCGCAATCGCCGTTGCCGTATGGGCTCAGTGCTTCACAGCTCTGCAGCACTGGTGGTCAAGGCAATCTTCGTGACCAGAACACCCGTCGCGTCATTGCGACGTTTCGGGTGACTCACGGTCACATCTTCATCAACAACATTGACTATGGTCGGTACTGTGAGGTGAGGAGTATCCGCTTCTCGTCTGGTGGAGGTGGCGGCAACGCCAATTCCACCGCGGGCGGCCACAACACCGGCAACGGTGGACCGGCTTCGCCGCAAGAACGCGTCGACGACGTGTTCGGAAACGATGGCGATGGTCCGCGCGATGACGTCGGCTATACCAACGACACGACCGCGGCGACTGCCGGCTCGGGCGGGCAACAGCAGCATGGGGACGACGTTCCTAGCCGGACGGTTGAACAGTCGGACCTCGGCGGTACGCCGTCCGATGGTTACGGCAACGAAACGGCGGGTGGCAATGAAGCTCCCGACATCTTCTGAACGATACAGAAAGGAGTCCATGATGGACATCAACCGAAGACACTTCCTTCTCGGTGGCTCCAGCGGGCTCCTGCTCGCCGGAGCTGCACCTGTGCTGGCGTGTCCCACGGGACAGCTTCGTCAGGACGGACAGTGCGTACCCGAGTTTGCTGACCCTCTTCGGGGCGGTCAGCAGGTTTCGGTTCCACACAGGCCGAGGTTGTGTCTTTCAGACCAAGGCTACCGCCTGATGACAGAAAATGCCCGGGGGCAGAGAACCACTGAAGCTCAGTGGGACTATGCCTTTTGGCATCGAGGCAACCACGCTCCCTATGACATTGGGAATATCGTCACTGGCCGGTGTTACACTCGCCAGAACGTCCCGCATGGTACGGTTGTTATCAACTGGTTCAATTGCCAGAAGATTGTCAACCGGCAGGTTACGGGTCGGTGGTTGCGTTACTGGTCGGCGACACGACCAATCGTCGATAGTGGCCAGTATGAACTGGTTATCTATTACGCAGAGGTCGTCAACGGTTTCCACGACCAACCACCACCACACTCCCGTTGGCCTTTGCCTGGGTAGGGTAAGCTCTCTATTTGCCTTTGGTAAACGCAGACCTAGCAGTTTGCGTTTACCCTTTCATTATTCTCGCGTACAGGTGTAGGTGGGAATATAGAGGTTATCAATATCAAGAAACTTGTATGACATTAATTAACAAAGTCATTCTGACCATTCTCCTCAGCGTTTTTGCGCTCGGTGTAATTGGGTATGTATCGTATGTATATGTACTTGCGCCGGAAGCTCAAGCTGTTGGTACGTGCGGGTCATGTGATGACACTCCCTCAAATCCACCAAGTGGTGACGATGATGACGGTGGCGGTGATTACACTCCACCACCACCTAACCCACCGGTTTGTGATATCAAAACGAGCATTGAGCACGTTGAAGTCGGACAGACATACCGGATTTCGTGGACTGGTACTGCTGGCGCGTCATACGCACTCGTCAACGACAATCAGTCTCTATCGGTTGATCGTAACGGCTGGTACGAGTTTGCGTGGGACGCCAACGACGCTATGAAAATGTTTGAAATTAATGGTTCAAACGAAGGTGGAACCTGTTCAGACATTGTTGAAGTGTTCCGAAAAGTGAGCGCCCCTGTTTGTGAGGTATCGGTTAATGTAACGACCGCAAAGGAAGGTGACCAGTTCACCGTTAGTTGGAATGGTACACCAGATCACAGCACTGCGTTTCGTATCAACGGTACGCTCGTCGATGCGGTAGATTCTGCAACGTACACCTTCCCTGAAGGACGTACAACCCCGGTCGTTATTACCTTTACTGGTGACAACGCTAAAGGTGATTGTAGCGATACTGCTACGGTACACCCACACACTGATACTCCTGACCCAGCAGTCTGCGATTTCTTCACCGCCTCACCAACTTCACTTCCATACGGCGGCGGTAACGTGACCCTCGAGTGGGAAACGACTGACGCCGATAGCGTCTCAATCGACAACGGTGTTGGTTCCGTAACGGCTGACGGTAACGAGACGGTCAATGTCACGGACGACACGACCTTCACGCTCACTGCTGAAGGTGCGGGTGGCGATGACCACTGTACCGCGAGTGTGCACGTTGATGAGCCGGAGCAAAAAGTTGCCCAGTGTGACTTCTTCACCGCCTCACCAACTTCACTACCTTACGGTGGTGGTAGCGTGACCCTCGAGTGGGAAACGACTGACGCCGATAGCGTCTCAATCGACAACGGTGTTGGTTCGGTAACGGCTGACGGTAACGAGACGGTCAATGTCACGGACGACACGACCTTCACCCTTACCGCAACCGGTGCTGGTGGTAACGACACGTGTACCGCGAGTGTACACGTTGGTAACCAGCCCAACCCACAACCCCCACAGTGTCCATTCGTGAGTTCTGGTGACACTACTGTCGTCAACTTCGACGGCTCACGGATTCGTTCAGACTTAGGTGAATCACGTAGTCGCACTGACATCGAGGACGTTACGCTCGCTGCTGGTGACTACAAAATCACCCTCGTCTCATGGGACGGCTACAATGGTCGTCAAAACGTGACCCAACCAAATGAGCGCTACTTCGTCCGTCTCTTCAATGGCAACAGTACGGTGGCAGATACCGGTTCTATCCGTGATGTGACCGACCGCGTTCGTGAAGCAACGATGACCGAGGTGGTCAACAACACCTTGAGCGTGTCACAGACGATTACTGATATCCAGGCTATTCACACCGTCTACCCAGACAATAGCTCACCAAACAGCTTGAATCCGATTTGTGCGAAGTTTGAGAAGCAACCAGAACAACACACCCTAAGTTGTGATGACCTGGACTTCACCTCAAGCGGCTCGCAAGTTAATCCAGGCGATACCGTCGACCTCTCATGGGTTTGGACGAGTAACGTTTCGAGCGCAACCGTCGACCAGGGTATTGGCGCTGTCAACAGTGGCGATACTCGTACCGTAACTATCAACGACCGCACTACCTTTACGACTACGATTACCGATGGTCAGCAATCAGTACAGTGTCCTCTTACGGTAGATGTGCTCGATATTCCTGAGATTAGTTGTGATGACCTTGTCTTCACCGCTAGTGACACGCTCGTCACTCCAGGCGATACCGTTGACCTCTCATGGGTTTGGACGGGTAACGTTTCAAGCGCAACCGTTGACCAGGGTATTGGCGCTATCAATAGTGGCGATAGCCGCACGGTAACTATCAACGACCCGATTACCTACACCACGACGATTACCAACGGTCAGCAGAACGTACAGTGTCCACTCACCATTAACGTTGAAGATATTCCTACACCTATCTGTGAAGGAGTGAGCTTCTCAGCCAATGATACCACTGTAAACGAAGGTGCCGACGTAACCCTTAATTGGTCTTGGACTCAGAGCTACGACGAAGTACGTATCGACAACGGTGTGGGTACTGTGAGTAACAATAGCTCACGTGTCGTTAACGTAGATAACGACGAGTCATACACGCTCTTTGTAACTCGTAACGGTGATACCGAGAGTTGTCGTAGCGTCAGTATCGACGTTGATACCGGCGGTGGCGGCGGTGGTGGCGGTTCAAACGCCCCACGCTGTCAGCTCTTCGAAGCTTCTGATGACTCAGTTACTGCTGGTGAACGTGTCGTACTCCGCTGGGAGACGAGTCGGGCTAACGAAATTACGCTCTACGAAGGCACGATGCGAAATGGTGATGAGATCTTTGCCACCGACGATGATGATGAGGTAGATGAAGGTGAGTTCGTCGTTCGTCCAACTGAGGATACGACGTACACTCTGCACCTCGAACGTGGTTCACGCGACCGTACCTGTAAGGTAGAGGTTGAGGTGGATGACGACGTCCTCGTTCTCACTGAACGTAACCAGGAACCCCGCGTAGCTGGTATTGCGCTTACGCAAGTACCATACACCGGGTTTGAGGCTGGTCCGGTACTGACCGTACTGTTCTACCTCCTCCTGGCGTTCTGGGGTCTCTTCGTCGCTTACACCTTTACGGTGAAGCGAGATCGAGTACTCGGTTTTTCGCTCGCCGGAGCGTTTCCGCGGAAACAATCAGTAGTCGACGCTTCGACTGACGCTACTGAATCAGAGGCAGATACAAGTACTGCAGCAGCATATGTCGCTCAAACGACAACTGCGACAGCACCCATGAATCTGCCGACCGGAAAGGCTCCTACTACCATCGGGTACGCGTCGATGACCGACGTCGTCGTCGATGAGGAAGCATCAAACGATGCACCAGAAGATACCATTACCGACCTGGAAAATCGTGCGCACGCACAACACGCTCTCTTCTCAAGTGATGCCCTGCGCTACTTTGCGGAAACGTACGCACTGGATGAGCAGTTCACAAACCTCGATGCGCTTGTAACACGTGCGAAAGCGCACTACCCAAGCGAAGATGGTTGGGTGGTCGTAAACCTTGAACGGTTGCAGACGCTCATGGACGTTACCGACGTTGTCGATACGCTCCCGAGTTATCCAACCGATGGCGGTTCGCTCGCTGAGGCGATTGTCTCAGGTAATGTACGCGCTGCGCAGAAGCTCATTGGACAACGTCCGATGGTCGCACTCGCCGACGCTACGACTGAGCTCGATAGCCTCTATCGCGTCCGTATGGGCGGGAGTGAGCACATCTCAGATCTCCTTGCGAGCGCTTCAAGTCATCTGACTGATGCGCAAGTGCGTGAGATTATCCACGCGCTCAATACTGCACTCGATGGCACCTACTCTGATGAGATGGATGCGGTTAAGACGGCAGTGATGAAAGCAATCTCGGTCGTCTCGCACGACTAAGGGAACACTAAACCGCCGGCCTTAGGGCCGGCGGTTTTGTGTTTACGATGAGAACTGACCAGCGCAGAAAGTGATGAAAAACAGCGTATCATATATGATACGCTGTTTTTCTCTCACCGTCTCTCGACTATTTATAATTCATGATACATAGTCGGCATTTCTTGCGTGGTGGTTACAGTGTTTTAGCGTCGTTTTCAGCTAAGAGTTTGTTGGCGGCTTCATTTAAGCTAACGGTTTCAGAGCTACCATTACGTTTCTCGAGGGTAACCGTTTGTTCGGCTACTTCTTTATCGCCGACGACGATGAAGTAGGGGAGTCGCGCTTGTTTAGCATTACGGATTTTTTTACCCATTGAGTCGTTGGCTTCATCCAGTGTCGCACGTAAGCCAACAGCTTGCAGCTTTTCTACTACACTCTGACCGTACGCGGCGTGGGCGTCGGCGACCGCAATCACCCGTACCTGCTCGGGTGCGAGCCAGAGTGGGAAGTGGCCACCGAGGTGTTCAATCAAGACGGCAATGAAGCGTTCGAGCGAACCGGCAATCGCCGCGTGAATCATCACGATGCGCTCGTGCTCACCCGCCTCATTAACACA
>CAZZPW010000013.1:2880-5330 GCA_964655825.1 uncultured Candidatus Saccharibacteria bacterium | reverse complement strand
ATGGAAAGCACGCGGGTGAGACCCGACAGCTCACCCGATTGCTCGGCGCGGTAGACCATCGTGGTCTCGGCATAGCGTTGGGGGAGGTCGCGGTACGAGCGGGGGGCTGCATCGTAGATTTGTGTGTGGTGCGGGCAGTTCATTGGCTTTAAGACGTACTCGTCGTGGTCGTCGCCCTCCTTGGCGCGCACTTTAAACAAGTCCTCGCTATATTTGTTCCAGTGGCCAGAGGTTTCGTAGAGCGACTTCTTGGCAATGTGAGGGATGGTGACATTCGTGTAACCTTTCTCTTTGCGGAGGGCCTGCACAAAGGCATCAATCCGTTGGCGCAACTCCGTACCCGCCGGTGACCAAAGCGGGAGACCCGGACCAACCAACTCCGAGAACGAGAAGAGCCCGAGCTCTTTACCGAGTTTGCGGTGGTCCCGTTTTTTGGCTTCTTCGAGTTGAGTGCAGTAGGTGTCGAGCTCGTCTTTGGTGTCAAACGCCAAGCCGTAAATACGGGTGAGCATGGGGTTGCTCTCATCGCCGCGCCAGTAGGCACCGGCAATGTTATCGAGCTTGAAGCTATCGGCAGCAATTTCTTCGGCGGGGTTGTCACTATGGCCACCACGACAGAGGTCGGTAAACTCAGCTTTCGTGCCAGTACCGGCAGTGTAGAGCGTGATAGGCTCACCCTTGGCGGCAATCTCGTTGATTAATTCGGTTTTATATGGGTTGTCTTGGTAGAGCTCGAGAGCTTCCGTAACCGGTACTTCGCGATGGGTGAAGTCGGTCCACTGGTTAAGGAGTTTCTTCATCTGTTTTTGTAAGTGCTTCAAGTCCTCATCGCCTGGCGCAGCGCCACCGCTAAAGTCGATGTCATAGTAAAAGCCGTGCTCGATAGCGGGGCCAAGGGTAAGTTTGGCGTGCGGATACTGGTCGATGACTGCTTTGGCTAAGAGGTGGGCTAACGTATGTCGCTTATGTTCTATGTTTTTATCCATAATTGCTCTGAGGGTTAGTTTTGAATGTGTGTTCTAGGAATGTGCTCTTGGGATTGAGCACATTCGGAACTAAATTCACAGTAGTCGCTCGCGCTCCTCTGTTCATTTAAAAAAAACGTCCGCGCAAAAAAATGACGAATCATTTTTTTGCGCGGACGTATCACTCAAGGTGACCGCGGTTCCACCGCGCTTCCGGCTGGTATGCCAGCCGACGCTTCTCAAACAGATTAGGGGAGTCGTCTCCCGAGTCTATGTATCATGTATGATACATAGCGTGTCCGGCGGTTGGTAGCCACCGCAATCTCTGTGATACGTATCCTATGCTGGTACACCAGGCTTGTCAACGCTCGCGCGTGAATCTTGGTGCGGTGCCAGGGCTTTCATTTTGTCAACCAAAATACTTGGTTCCTCGTTGCGAATATTGAGTTTACCTTTGACGGCCACGCAGGTACCCGGCACCAAGAGCTCGCGCGTCGCCTGAAATGTTTCGGGGAAGGTGACCATTTCAATGTCGTCTTTTTTCGATGCTAGTTTTACAAATGCCATCCGATCACCTTTTTTGGTCAGGAGCTCGCGCACCGACTCAACCATACCGGCGGTCACCACTGGTATACCGTTACGCCCATCTTGTTTAATCAAGCTAATATCGCCGCGCTTTCCCAGTTCTGCTTCAAACTGGTCGAGCGGGTGACCAGACACGTAGACACCGAGCAGTTCTCGTTCCCACAGTAGTTTCTGCTCCACACTTACCGGCTCGGCCGGAGCGAGTTGGAGTTCGTTAACACTACTCTCAATACCACCGAAGAGACTGTCTTGTCCGACGCTCGCTCCACTAGCATGTTCGCGGTTAAAGGCGAGCATAGCGTCAAGGTTAGTCAGTAGTTGCCCGCGCTCGCCAAATTTTTGTAGGGCACCGGTCTTTACCAAGGCTTCGAGTGATTTTTTGTTGAGGTTTTTATCCTGTACGCGAGTTAAGAGGTCGGTAAGACTCTGGAACGGGCCGCTCGCTTCGCGCTCAGCAATGATGGCGTCGGCAATGCCAGCGCCAAAGTTTTTTATCGTCGTTAGCCCAAAGCGAATACTACCATCAGCTATCGCTGCTCCGTCCTTGCGCACCACGGTAAAATCAGCAAACGACTCATTAATATCTGGCGGCAGTACCTCGATCCTCATCCGGTCGCACTCATGGATAATCTCAGCAATTTTGTCGGTATCGCCTGAGTCAGCCGTTAAGACTGCTGCCATATACTCCACGGGGTAGTTAGCCTTCATGTAGGCGGTTTGGTAGGCTACCCGGCCGTAACTGGCGGCGTGGGCTTTGTTAAATCCGTAAGCGGCAAACGGTTCAATCAACGCCCAGAGTTGGTCGGCTTTTTGTGAACTCATGCCGTGTTCGATGAGACCATTGAGGAGTTTGTCTTTCTCGGCCGCCATTACCTCAGGCACCTTTTTACCCATCGCTTT
>CAZZPW010000013.1:0-2780 GCA_964655825.1 uncultured Candidatus Saccharibacteria bacterium | reverse complement strand
CCCATGGTTTGCCCCTTGGCGAGCATCGCAAAGGTCTTTTGGTCGTCGAGGGGAATGTTCTCGATATCGATATCAATGTTGTGGTTATCTTTTACTCGAGCAACTGCATCGGCCAGAATCGCCAGGTTTTTAATACCCAAAAAGTCGAACTTAAGCAGGCCGACCCCATCTTCGCCCACACTATGCATTTCGTACTGGGTGATGAACTTACCCGACTTGGAGTCGACTTGAATAGGCACGTAATTATTGAGTGGTTCGGGTGCAATTACGACGCCGGCGGCGTGGACGCCTACGTGCCGGGCGCGTCCTTCGATTTTTTGCGCGAGATCGATAACCTCCCGACTCTCGGCGTCTTTTTTGTATAGCTTGGCCAGTTCAGGTTCAATTTCCATCGCTTTAGCAATGGTCATCGGAAACCCTTGCGCACCGAGGGGGATGAGTTTGGCTATGGTATCGCCGGTGGCATAGGAGTAGCCGAGCGCCCGCGCGACGTCGCGTACGGCAGCACGCGCCATCATGGTTCCAAAGGTGCCAATTTGGGCTACTTTATCGGCCCCGTACGTTTCTTTAGCGTATTCGATAATCTCATCCCGCCGGTTATCAGCGTAGTCCATATCGATATCGGGTGCTGACGGTCGCTCGGGGTTGAGGAAGCGCTCGAAGGGAAGTTGGTACTCGAGTGGGTCAACGTTCGTAATACCTAATACATAGGTGGTATAGCTACCGGCCACAGAGCCGCGAATCGTTGTTAAGATGCCGCGCTCGCGGGCCTCGCGCAGGAGGTCGCCCACCACTAAGAAGTATTTGGCGTAGCCTTTGGTTTTAATCACCTCAAGCTCGTAGTCGAGACGTTGTTTGACGACCGTATCGTTAATATCGTGTCCGCGCCAGGTAACGCCCGCGTAGGCTTGCTCACGGAGCTCTTCGTCAGGCTCCTTGCCACTCTCAATAATGTAGTTAGGGAACATCCACGCGTCCATGCCGAGGACTATCTCGACGTTGCATTGGTCGGCAATACGCACGGTGTTGGCGAGGGCTTCAGGGTGTTCGGCAAAGCGCTCTTGCATTTGTTGCTGCGTCGTAAAGGAAAAATCTTCAGACCGCTCTTCACTAGTATCAACCACGCCACCATTTTGGATTTTAATCATGGCCTCACGCGCCACGGCGTCGTCGTGCTGCATGTAGTAGATATCTTGTGCAGCCACGAGCGGCACACTGGCTTTGTGAGTGAGGTCAACTATTTTTTGCTGTAGTTCTTGGTGGTCGAGGATTTCGGGGTGGTGGGTCAGTTCGTGGTAGCAGTTTTCGCCGAAGGTACGCTGGTACCAGTCGAGTTCGGCAGCAGCCCGTTCGAAATCGTCGTTCTTGAGGTGTTGGACGGTCTCGCCAGCAAATGAAGGGATAATGCAGATAAGGTCGCTCCCGTACTGTTCTAAGAGTTCGTGGTCAAGGCGCGGCCGGTAGTAAAAACCCTCAGTGTTTGAAAGGGTAACGAGCTGAATGAGGTTTTTATACCCGTTGTTATTTTTAGCGAGCAGTACCAGTCGGGCTCGCGGTTTGTCGACCAGGCTCTCCTTGTCGAACCGGCTCCGGGGGGCTAGGTAGGTATCGATACCAATAATCGGCTTGATCCCGACGTCGGTACAGGCTTTATAAAAATCGATGGCGCCGTAGAGCGCACCATTGTCGGTAATGGCCATTGCCCGTTGGTTGTCGGCTGCGGCCGCACCGGCTAGGTCTTTCGGGGTGGGAATGGCATTTAACAGCGAGTAGTGGCTGTGTACGTGTAAATGTACGAAGGCACTCTCGGTCTGTGGATTGGTCTTGGGAGTCGGGTCAGCCATGGTGGCCCTAGTATAGCAAAAAGAAAAAGCCCTGGAATTCGTAGAGGATTCCAGGGCTTTAGTTGCGGCTCATGTGTTGTCACCAGTGCCGAGCTGGTGAATCCGCTGGATTAGTTCCGAACGAATGGGGTGTTCGTTCGCGATGCATCCACCCCATTGGGGTGAGCCGGGTTGTTCGATGAGCGTCTCCACCACCGCAGTATCTTGCTCGAAATTGACAAAGATTCGTTGCAGAATGATGAACTGTTGATCTTTGGCTGGACGGTAGTCACGTTCCCTGACGAAGTTGAAGGGCTCAGCCTGAATTGTAGCCAGACAGTCGTCTATGCTGCTACACGTTCGCGCAGCACCCACTTGTATCCAAGCAGGCGTTTCTGGTACGAAACCATCACGCTGGTAGCTTGCGGCTGTGGCACAGCCGAAGTTTGCGCTTTGCGGCACGTTCACCCCCGAGTTATCGAAGTCGAACATCGGCTCCCACGGCCTGGGTGCCGTGAAGTCAAGCCGATACGCATCTCCCATAAGCTCCGAGAGAGGGATAGCGGCTGATCTGTCGGCCTGCGCCGGCAGGGCAGTCAGCAGCGCGAGCGCTGCGGTGAGCAGTATGCGCATGATAAGGTCCTCCTCTTACTATTAAAACTATTACATTAATCTTACTTTTTGTCAATCTGCTACAATAGTACTGTGTATACGTCTCAGTACATCATTGGTATCGATGAAGTGGGCCGCGGCCCGCTCGCCGGTCCGGTTGGGGTGGGTGTAGCGTGTGTGTCAGTCGGTTTTGACTGGCAGCAGCTACCCGACGTAACCGATTCAAAGCAGCTGAGTGAAGCTGGGCGGGAGAACATTTTTACGCTTGCCAAGCAGCTACAGCAGGCAGGGGAACTACGGTACGAAGTGAGTCTAGTGTCGGCTGCGGTCATCGACCGTATTGGC
>CAZZPW010000012.1:21778-30337 GCA_964655825.1 uncultured Candidatus Saccharibacteria bacterium | reverse complement strand
CACCAACACAAAACGCCCCAGTAGGGGGCGTTTTGTGAGTCGTGGGTAGCAGCTGTGCGACGTGCGTGTAGATTTTTGTGGAACCTACCCTCCAAGTTACACGTTGGGGTATCACCATCATGGGCGATACTGCACAACACAGGCCACAACCGTCTAGAGTCTGTGCCCGAGGCCTTCACTTGCGCGAATGGCTCGGTAGCTACCTCCATCAGAGCGCGTAGAGCTTCGCTCCGATCATTCCCCACCCATAACGAGTGAGTACTTATATACTAGCACATCTGCACAGTATATCTGTAGCCGCAACGATGGGCTGGGGATAGTCAAATTTTGACCGACAACACAAAAAATTATATACTGCAAGAGTAGGGAGAGAAACGAATGTATCGGCCACCCACACCGACGTACCGATAATTATTGACCGTAATCGCAGTATCGAACATGTCGACTGAACCAGAACATAACGACGCTCATACCGATGCGGTAGAGCTAGAAATGGAAGAGTTTGAGAGCACCGATGAAGAGGGTACCGCTGAGACACTACATAAAAAGCTAAAAGACCTTCGAACTAAGCTTACCGCAGCTGAAGCAGCTAAACGTGAAAGTCTCGAAGAACTCCAGCGTACTAAAGCCGACTTCCTTAACAGCAAGAAACGGCTCGAGGAACAACAGCAGGCAGCGGTAAAACGAAGCGAAGACGCTTTTGTGTCAGCTCTGCTTCCCTTAGCCGACAGCTTCTACATGGCGATGAAAGATGAAGCTGCCTGGAACGCTATCGACGAATCATGGCGCAAAGGCGTAGAAGGGATTCACCAACAACTCAAACGTATCCTCGACGGCTACAATGTTGAACCAATCGATCCAGCAGGCGAGCCGTTTGACCCACACCGACACGAAGCAGTAGCGACAACCGAAGATGACGGCGAGTCTGAAACAGTGCTAGAGGTAGTCCAAGTTGGCTACGAGCGAGCGGGTGACGTACTGCGACCGGCAAAAGTTGTTATTAGTGCATAAAAAAGAATGCGGGAGTGTAACGACTATTATGAATTTCTTTCCAATTTGTTCATTAGAACAAATTACTGGAAGCACCAATACGACTTTACATTGACTACTGAATAATCCGAATAATATAAAGATTATGGCAAAAATTCTTGGAATTGACTTAGGAACCACTAACTCGGCAATGGCCGTCATAGAGGCTGGTGAGCCGACTATTATTGAAAATGCTGAGGGTAACCGTACCACCCCTTCGATTGTGGCGATTTCTAAAAAGGGTGAGCGGCTGGTCGGACAAATCGCCAAACGGCAGGCAGTAACCAACCCACAGAACACTATTTACGGTATTAAACGCTTTATGGGTCACAATTACAGTGACGCAGCCGTACAGAAAGATAAAGAGGTGGTACCGTATGAAGTGCACGAGGGGAGCGACAAGGGTGTCCAGGTAACAATGGGCGAAAAGCAGTACCGTCCCGAGGAGGTGTCGGCTATGATTCTCTCGAAACTGAAAGCCGATGCCGAAGCTAAGCTCGGAGAGACCATCACCGAAGCCGTTATTACGGTACCTGCGTACTTTAACGACGCTCAGCGTAAGGCCACCCAAGACGCCGGTAAGATTGCCGGTCTTGAGGTAAAGCGCATCATCAATGAGCCAACCGCTGCCGCCTTGAGTTACGGTTTTAACCAAAAGAAAGACGAGAAAATTGTTGTCTACGACTTTGGTGGCGGTACGTTCGACGTTACCGTACTTGAAGTGGGTGACGATGTAGTTGAGGTACAAGCGACTGACGGCGACGCCCATATGGGTGGTCGTGATATCGATCAGCAAATTGTGCGCCACCTGATTGAAGAGTTTAAGAAAGAAGAGGGGATTGACCTCAGTAAAGACCCACTCGCACTCCAACGCCTCGATGACGAGGCCGAGAAAGCTAAGAAAGAGCTCTCGAGTTCAGGCGAAACCGAAATTAACATACCGTTTATTGCTAACGTAGATGGCGCTCCTAAGAACCTACTTATCACCCTCACGCGCGCCAAACTAGAAGAGCTGGCAGGAGAGTACATCGACCGCTCAATCGAAATCACCAAGCGCGCCCTCGAAGCCTCTGGCCTTAAGAAAGAAGAGATTGATGAGATTGTGCTCGTTGGTGGTCAGACCCGCATGCCTAAGATTGTCGAGACGGTTAAAGAACTCTTTGGTAAAGAGCCTAATAAGAGCATCAACCCCGACGAGGTAGTCGCGCTGGGTGCGGCTATCCAAGCTGGTATCTTCCAGGGTGACGTGCAGGACATTACGTTAGTAGACGTGATCCCACTCTCACTCTCGATTGAGACCATGGGTGGTGTTGCTACCAAGCTTATCGAAAAAAACACCCACATTCCGACCAAAAAGTCTCAAGTATTCTCAACCGCAGCCGACAACCAAACCTCGACCGAGATTCACATTACCCAAGGTGAGCGGCCGATGGCAGCCGACAATAAGTCGCTCGGTAAATTCGTCCTCGACGGTATCCCACCAGCGCCTCGTGGCGTGCCGCAAGTCGAGGTCACATTCGACGTCGACAGCAATGGTGTACTGAACGTCACTGCCCAAGACAAGTCGACCGGTAAAGAGCAGTCCATTCGTATCGAGGCTAACTCTGGCCTCACCGAGGACGACATCGAAAAGATGAAAGCCGACGCAGAGGAAAACGCTGAGCAAGACAAACAAAAGCAAGCCCTGATTGAAGCCCGCAACCTCGCCGAGCAAATGATCTACACTGCCGAAAAAGCCGTTAAAGATCACGGTGAGGCGGCTGGTAAAGAAATAACCGACGCGATAGAAGCTAAGGTGACTGCACTTACAGACGTAAAAGATAAGGACGACGTGGAAGCAATTAAAACCGCCACCGAAGCCCTCTCAACCGAGATGCAGAAAATTGGTGAGGTAATGCAACAAGCTGCGCAAGCAGAAGGCGATTCTACCGCAGCAAACGAGGCAAACTCTGAAGAGACTGTCCGTGACGCAGAGGTCAAAGACGACGACAATAAAAAAGAGTAGTACTATCCTCTTAGGCTGGCTATGTATCATACATGATACATAGCCAGCCACTAGAGCACTGTATCGCTCATTAATTGCTAACTACCTATGGCACAACAACCCAATTATTACCAAACGCTCGGTATTGAAAAGAACGCAACCAAAGACGAGGTTAAAAAGGCTTTTCGTAAGCTAGCTGCCAAGTACCACCCCGACAAAGCCTCGGGTGATGAAGCTAAATTCAAAGAAATTAGCGAAGCCTACGCGGTCTTAGAGGATGAGAAAAAACGAGCCGAGTACGATGCCTATGGTCACGCCTTTGCCGGCGCTGGTGGCGGTCAAGGGGCTGGCTTCGGTGGCTTTGACTTCTCAGGCTTCCAACAAGCCGCTGGTGGTCAAGGGTTTGAATTTGACATCAACGATATCTTCGAGAACTTTGGTGATGTGTTTGGTGGGGGCGGACGCCAACGTCAACGCCGAGGGCACGATATTTCAATCGATATTAATTTGACGTTCAAAGATTCTATTTTTGGCACTACCCGCACCGTTCGCCTTACGAAGCAAAGTGAGTGTGAGTACTGTAATGGTAGCGGCGCCAAAGAGGGAACTGAGCTCTCCAGCTGTACCACCTGTAACGGCCAGGGTCGAGTGCGAGAGACACGCCAAAGCATTATGGGTACCTTCCAGACGGTTAAAGTCTGTGAGAGTTGTCAGGGAAGTGGGCAGGTACCAAAAGAGAAGTGTGGGCACTGTGCAGGAGTAGGTGTCAGACGCCAAGAAGAGGAAGTGGAGATCAAGGTGCCCGCCGGTATCCAGGACGGCGAAGTGATTCGGATGACCGGCCGCGGCGAAGCGATACCAGGTGGTCAGCCGGGCGATCTCTACATTAAAGTGCACGTCGAGCGTGATACAAAGATTAAGCGCGAAGGCAGCAACCTGATTGCCGAGCTACCGGTAAAACTAACCGACGCGCTCTTAGGTAACGAATATGCGGTAACAACGCTCGACGGCTCAGTAACCATCAAGGTCCCGGCCGGTGTCTCGCACGGTGAACTGCTACGCATAAAAGGCAAGGGGGTGCCTACGAGCGAATCAAGCCGCGGCGACTTCTTGGTTAAAGTACGGGTTGAAACCCCCGCCAAACTCAGCCGTAAAGCTCGTAAATTAATCGAGGAGCTAAGGGGGGAAGGGATATAGAAAAAAGGCTCGCGGGACGCGAGCCTTTTGCGAGGTGCATTCAACCATCTTCAGTGAAATGAGAGAATTTTCGTAACGATGACTTTTCTGCTTTCCACACCATCAGTACCAGAGCTATTTGAAGAACCACACTCGCCACCAACACCAAAGCAACGGCTGCCGCAAGTGCCACTAGGCTAGGAGACAGGCTCACAGTCCAAGCATGGATAGCAAACAGCGTAAGGTATGCAGCCAACAGCATAATTGCGTTAACGGCTGAAACAAGAAGGAAGACGTACATTAGTGTATCCTTTCGGTTGATAGATCTATCGAGTATTAGAACATATTTTGTGAAATAATCAATATCTCGCTATTAACTAACATCCATTTGACGCAAGGAGCTAGAACGTATAATAAGCAGATGGACAGCGCGACTATCTTAGGCGTCTTACAAGAATCAATCTTTGTGATTGCAGTCTTTGGTGGTTTTCTTTTCTACGCCATTATCCGCGGTCGCCATTCGCTCATTAACCTCATTGTCGGGCTATACTTTGCCCTTCTCATCTCACTCGAGTTTCCGTACTACGACGCCATTTTAGGCGGAGCGAGCGCTGAAAGCGAAGCGGTGTTACGTATCCTAGTGTTTGGGGTCTTTACCGTAATCTCAACCGTTATCCTCGGTCGGCTGCTGCACCAAGGCGATTACGATCGGGGTTTTGCTGGTTTTCACCGCAAATTTATCTATGCCTTAGCCGCGACGGTCCTTGTGCTGACATACAGCTTCCATGCGTTGCCGGTAACCGAACTCATCGACCCTGGTCCGATTCAGGCCTTGTTCGCATCTGAAAGTAGTTTCTTTTTCTGGCTGTTTGTTCCTATCATTATCTTGTTTTTCCTCTAAGAAAAATCAGGGTGGTACTGGCTGGTGCTACAATAGTATCAGTGAAGTGGATTCGAGTTAGACAATCGCTACTGCTGTACGCTGCCACCTATGTAGGCATCTTTCTAGTGCTCGCCAGTAGTGTCTATACCGCCTACAGCCACCCTGCGACGACTTTTAGTCCAGCTGCTATGGGGTGGTACCTCGGTATTGCCAGTTTTACATTACTTATTGGTGGAGTAGGTATAGCCCTCCGCCACACACCATACCAACGTCTCATTCCTCGTCTACATCTCGTGAGCGCGTTTGTATTGTGGGTTGGAGTAGTAATCGGCGGCACACTTTCCCGGGACGTAGCAGCGCAATATGTATTGCTACTTTTAGAAGCGGCGACGTTATTTCTACTGCTGACACTGGTGGCTCACCGTATACGTAAAGCCTTTGCTCCACAAACCCCCGGACGCTGGTTAACCGGAGTATCACTTATCATGGGGTCGGGAGTAGTCATCATTACTCCCACCATGCTCAACTATTCACTTGGGGTTAGCGGTGCTACGGCAGTGTTTACTGCCGGTATTGGACACGCGCTTATTGTCGGAGCTGGCTTTGCCCTCATCTTGATGGCACTATGCTATATCCCTCTGGGTCGGCCGCGTCTTATTGCCGACCGCACATTCAGCGTTGGCCCACTCGTGTTCTCAACACCAGAATCACCCGACGACTGCAGTCTTATCGAGCTCACTGAGCGCTTAGTGACAGAGCAACGACAGCTTCTCTTTAAACGCGGGATGTGGCTCCACTACCGCAATCATCTCGTACAGGGAAACGGCCTTATCAGTACCAAACCAAAAGCGCTGGAAGAACTCATGACAACCCTCCTTGAGTTTGCGGCGCACCAGAATCAGTCAAAGGCAGTCTCGGTTAAACTATATAACGACACCCGGCACTCGTACCTACACCTCGTAATTGACTACATCGTAAACACCCATAAAAAAAGCGATTTTAAGGCACCGGTCGAGGCTGCCGCAGCGCTTGGTGGCGCACTAACTATTAATCGCGACGATCGAACTACCGAGCTCGTATTGAGCTTTCCGCTCCAGTGGTAGCCCTCGGCACGACAATTTGCTACTATCACTAGGATGAAAAAACGTCTCTTAACTGGCCTTCAATCATCGGGCACTCTCCATATTGGCAACTACTTTGGTGCGCTGAAGCCCTTTCTCGACACCTACCAAGACTACGACAGCTACTTAATGGTCGCCGACTACCATGCCCTTACCAGCTTACGCGACCCGGAGGCCATGCGCCAAAACATTTATGACGTGGTTAAAGACTACCTCGCCGTCGGGGTCGACCCAGAAAAATGCGTTATCTTCCGCCAGTCCGATAACCAAGACCATATGGAACTGGCCTGGGTCCTCGACTGCATGGTGACGGTATCATTCTTAGAGCTGGCGCACGCCTACAAAGACAAAGTTGCTAAAGGTCTCGAAGCCAATGCCGGCCTCTTTACCTACCCCATGCTCCAAGCCGCCGATATTACCCTCTACAACATCGACGTAGTGCCGGTTGGCGAAGACCAACGCCAACACCTCGAGTACACGCGCGAAGCGGTCGGTAAACTTAACCGTGCCTACAACCAAGAGTTACTCAAGGAGCCGGAGACGCTTATCCTGGAAGGTGTCGGTGTGGTACCCGGTACCGACGGCGAAAAAATGAGTAAGAGTAAAGGTAATACCATCCCACTCTTTGGTACCACCGAGGAAATTGAAAAAGCGGTTATGGGTATTGTAACCGACTCAACTGGCGAACGACCCGAGAACGTGTACGCTATCCACCGACTCCTCAAACCTGACGCCGAACTCGATCCTGTTTACGAAGCGCACAAAGGTCGCTATGGCGACCTTAAAAAACTACTCGCGGCCGACCTCGACACATTCATAGCTCCGCTGCGCGAGCGTCGGGCGGCTATTACCGACGAGCAGGTTAAGGAAGTCCTTACTGCCGGGGTAGCGAAGGCAAAGGAGACTTCACACCAGACCATCGCCCGAGTTCGTCAAACGATTGGCATTGCATTATAAAATCGTTATACTAGAACTACCAATGACGCAGCTGACAACTGCCGAGGTACGGTTTATTAACGAGCCCAGCCCTAGATGGCGACACATCTCAATCTAGGGCTGGGGAAGTAGGGTGGCACCGCGACCAACTGACAAACGTTGGAATCGTCCCTGCATACGTATTAAAAAATTAATATGCATGCAGGGACGATTTTGTTTCTGCAGACGAAAAGTATGAAAGAACGAATCTTAATCTCAGATCTACGCCAACACATTGGCGAAACCGTCACCATTGGAGCCTGGGTAAACACCGCCCGCGACCAAGGAAAGGTGGCTTTTTTCGATTTCCGAGACCGAACCAGTATTGTCCAAGGTGTGGTCTTTGGTAAACCAGAGGTTCTCGAGGTAGCAAAGACCGTACGACCTGAGAGCTCAGTGGCTATTACTGGAATTGTCAACCAACGACCAGAGAAGATGGTTAACGAGAAGGTTGCTAACGGTGATATCGAACTAGAAATAACTGCCATCGAAGTTCTCAATCATGCGGCTGAGTTACCGTTCGACCTCGGTGCCGAGCTTAATTTAGAAACCGTTCTCGACAATCGACCACTCACCCTACGTCGACCCGAAGACCGCGCTATCTTTACTATTCAGGCTGCCATTACGCGCTGTTACGGTGAATACTTACGGGCGCAAGGTTTTACGGAGTTTCAGGCTCCAAAACTGGTTGGGGGCGATGCTGAGGGTGGTGCAGAGGTGTTCAAGGTCGAGTACTTCAAAGACCGTACCGCGTACCTGGCGACCAGCCCGCAACTCTACAAACAGATTATGGTGGGTGCCTTCGAGCGAGTTTTTTCCTTTGCCACCGCCTTTCGCGCCGAGAAGAGTGCTACTACCCGGCACTTAAGCGAATACACCTCACTCGACCTCGAGATGGGGTTTATCGACGACCACCTCGACATCATGCGCGTGGAGACAGGCTTGATGCAGTACATCGTAGCGTACCTTAAAGAGCATCATCAGGCCGAGCTCACAACCCTAAATATTGATGTTCCACTCGCACCCGCAGGCGAACTCTTTCCCCACATGAAATTACGTGAAGCGCAAGCGCTCATCCTCGAAAAAACTGGCGTCGATAAAACGAACGAGCCAGACCTCGAGCCCGAAGACGAGCGTTGGTTGTGTGAGTACGCTCGAGAGGAATTGGATAGCGACTTCATCTTCATTACCCACTACCCGGTCGCGAAGCGACCATTCTATACGATGGAGGACGAATCAGATCCAGGCTTTACCAAAAGCTTCGACTTGCTTTTCCGTGGGGTAGAAATCACCACGGGTGGTCAGCGTGTCCACGACATCGAAATGCTCAAAGAAAAAGCTCGTCAAAAAGGCCTTGAGCCAGAAAAATTTGACTTCTACCTTCAGGCCTT
>CAZZPW010000012.1:19430-21678 GCA_964655825.1 uncultured Candidatus Saccharibacteria bacterium | reverse complement strand
GCTCGGAGAGACAGAACTCAAGAAGCTTAAGGCTAATCTTTTATTGGCTGTGGGGCAGGGGACCAAAGAACCATCGCAGCTGATTGTAATGAAATATCAGGGAGCGACCAAAAAAGCTGCGCAGCCACTGGTTTTAGTAGGCAAAGGAATCACCTACGACACGGGTGGGCTGAATGTAAAACCGTCGGGAGCCATGCACGACATGCACCTCGATATGTCGGGCGGCGCGGCGGTGATTGGTGCTATGCAAGCGATTGCTAAGCTCAAACTTAAGCTGAACGTCGTGGGTATTGTAGCGGCCGCTGAGAATAGCGTTTCCGCCGAAGCTATGCGCGCGGGCGACATCTTCACTGCTATGAACGGTAAAACGGTTGAAGTCCTCCATACCGACGCCGAAGGACGCCTCGCCCTCGCCGACGCCCTTACCTACAGCGAACGTTTCAAACCGAAGACCATCGTTGACGTGGCTACCCTTACAGGCGCGGCGCTGGTTGCTCTAGGGCAACAGGCGAGCGCGATTATGACCACGAACGACGAGCTGCAACGCCTCCTGGTAGACCTGGGCGAAGAGAGTGGCAACTACGTGTGGCCACTACCGCTCTGGGAGGAGTACCAAAAGCCGCTCAAAAGCACCCGGGCCGACTTGGCTAATATCGCCGCTAACTTCTCACGCTTTGGCGGTACAATTGAGGGTGGTGCCTTCCTGCAGAACTTTGCCCCCAAAGACGTGCCGTGGGTCCACCTCGATATGGCTCCACGGATGGAGAGTATCGGTAGTGATAAGCTCGCCAAAGGGGCCACCGGCGAGCCAGTTCGCCTCTTAGTCACCTTGGCTGAGGCAATGGTCTAACTGCACTATGGATATTGCTACGATTCGAGAAAAAATTCTGACCGATGATGCATTTGTGCTTGAGGAGACGCGAAAGATTCAGTATTTATACGGACTAAAGCATGAGATTCGCTACAACCAAACACGAGCCGACGATTGTGAGACCGAATCAGTCGCCGAACACGTGTATGGTATGCATGTCTTGGCTGGTTACTTTCTACCACTAGAACTGCTAGTTCACCCCAAACTGAGTAGTGACAGGGTGCAAGCAATGATCACCTGGCACGATATCGATGAGGTAGAAACGGGAGATACTATTGGTTATCTTAAGACCGAAGCTATGCGTGCCGCTGAGGGAGTCGCTGCCAAGCAGGTCGTAGCCAACATGCCATTACATATGCAATCTTTCGCAAGCGAGCTTCTTGCTGAATACGAAGCGCTCGAAACTGATTCAGCCAAATTTGTCAAAGCCATTGACCGCATTGAACCCTTGTATCAAATCTATACTCCTCACGGTAAAAAGATTCTTGAGCGAAATAAGACCACCCGCGAACAGTCTGACGGTCTCAAATACCCATACGTACAGCAATTTGCTACCATGCTCCGCTTTGTGGATGTAACCAGTAATGCCATGGTGGCAGAGGGTTACTATTTTAAGTAGTGATACACTAGATACATGAGCCAAAGTGACACGGTCACCGTAGATTCCAGTGTATTTGCTGTCAAAACCGACGCCTTTGAGGGGCCAATGGAGCTGCTTTTAGAGCTGGTTGAGAAGCGCAAACTCCTCATTAATGACATTAGCTTAGCTGAGGTAACGGACGAGTACATGGCGACGGTGTCCGATATGCAAGAGCGGTCTCTTCCGAACACAGCGGCGTTTGTCCAATTGGCGGCAACGTTACTCCTTATTAAAAGTAAGTCGCTTCTCCCGGTCCTGCAGCTCACCGAAGACGAAGAGAGCGCCATTGAAGACCTTGAGGAGCGGCTAAAGCTCTACCAAATTTACAAGCAAGCGGCGGAGTCAGTCCAGAGTGTGTTTGGCACGCAAATCCTACACGAACGCCAGTACGTCACGAGCACCGAGCCCCTCTTTGTAACCGACAAATGGACGGAACCTGAACCCCTGCATGAGGCAATGTGGCAGGTCTTAAGCAACTTACCCGTCCAGCAACAAAAACCCAAGGTGCAGGTGCGCTCGGTTATTTCGCTCGAACAAATGATGGGTCGACTGGCCGAGCGAATCGAGCGAGCTCGTCAGACCTCACTGCGAGAATTGGTAGCCGGTGAGAACGAGCCAAAAACCATCATTGTTGGCTTTCTGGCCATCCTCGAAAGTGTTAAGCAGGGGAGTATTCTAGTAGCCCAACTACAACGATACGACGATATCACCGTCGAGCGGCACGACTTGAGTGCGCC
>CAZZPW010000012.1:11258-19330 GCA_964655825.1 uncultured Candidatus Saccharibacteria bacterium | reverse complement strand
CAGCCGGTAGCCAAACGTGAGCTTCTGAAACTACTCGAACTGGACGAAGCAGCGCTGCAAACAACAGTACAAACCCTGAGTCAGCGACTGCAGAGTGGTGCGACACGTCTACTTGAGAGCGATACCGAACTGTCAATCGTAACTGCTCCCGAGCACGATACCCTTATCGAAAACCTTCGTCGCGACGAACTTAAGCGCGATATCGGTAAAGCTGGTGCTGAAACGCTGGCTATCGTTCTCTACCGCGGTCCAGTCACGCGCGGCGAAATCGACCGGATTCGAGGGGTTAACTCAGCGTATATTCTACGCAACCTTATGACCCGCGGCTTAGTGGAAAAGGGAAGTAACCCCAAACGAACCGAGTACCAGATTACCTCTAACCTCCTTGCGCACCTTGGTATCACGCACAAAAACCAGCTTCCGCAATACGAACAGATTCTTAATCAGCTCGACACCTTTGAGCGGACTGCAGAGAGTACGCCTGAGAAATAATTGTGCTAGAGTGTGACTACGTATGAACGAAGAGCACGATGCGACCACCGAAATAGAGGTGACTGGTACTGATGAAGAAGCTGTCGTACCTATCTTCTCCCAACTCTCAATTCTGGCAGTAATACTGTTTTTACTCGTCGGTGCCGGAATCGCGCCCCGACTATTTTCCAGTGTGACCCCAGCTGCCACACCTGCGGCAATACCACCTCGGAGCCTTGAGGCGACCCCCACACCACCTGACGTGTCGGCTTACGCTGATGTACAACTCCAAGCAACGGCTGCGTTTGTGTGGGACATACGCGACCAACGTGCACTTTACCAAAAGGCCCCAGACGAGTCGCTACCTTTGGCATCGATTACCAAGCTCATGACAGCACTCTTGGCAAACGAGCTCTTACCAGCTACGGCAACCGTGTCGGTCAGTCAGGCAGCGATAAACCAAGATGGTGCGAGTGGGCTCTTAACTGACGAACAATTTACGCTACTTAATATATCTGACCTCTTACTCCTCACCTCGTCAAACGACGGTGCGTACGCCGTGGCCGAAACGCTCGGCCGGGAGTTTGACGCTGTCGACCCGGCCGAAGCGTTTGTCGCTCTCATGAATATTCGCGCCGAAGAACTTGGACTAACTCAAACCTACTTTCGCAATCCGACCGGGCTTGATGTAAGCACTACCGAAGCTGGTGCTTACGGTTCAGCGCGAGAGGTAGCCTTTCTTATGGAGCATATGCTGACCGAAACTCCAGCTATTATAGAGGCTACGGCCGACCCTGCCCATACAATCATCAGTCAAAACGGTCTTACCCATACCGCCCGTAATACCAATCAGTCGGTTCGAAACGTACCTGGCATCATTGGCTCAAAGACTGGTTACACCGAACTCGCAGGTGGAAACCTAGTGATTGCTTTTGACGCGGGAGTGAATCGACCAGTGGTGGCGGTGGTGCTCGGCTCAACTTGGCAGGGGCGATTTAATGACATCGCCACCCTTGTCGAACGTACCCAGCGTGCTTTAGAATAACCACCCTATGGAAGCTGCCCTCATTAAAGTCTTTGTACCTACCGCCATTGCTTTTGTCGTGGGATTACTTATAACGCCACTTATTTCGAAGCAACTCTATGCGCACCGGGCATGGAAAAAACAGGCTGGTAAGGGCAGCGGGTACGGTGGTGGTGGCACTCCCATTTTTGACGAGCTGCACAAAGAGAAAGATACCAATACGCCACGTTTGGGTGGATTGGTTATCGTTCTCGCGACACTCCTCACCGTTGCGTTGTTCGCCGGTACTGGCGAGCTTCAACCTGACGGATACTTCGGCCAAATTGACTTCCTGACCCGCAGTCAAACGTGGCTCCCCCTCGTTGCACTACTGGTTGGAGCAGTGGTTGGCTTTATTGATGACGTACTCGTAATTACCAATCGTGGTGGTCATTTTGCGGGTGGTTTATCGCTTGTCATTCGTTTGGCGGTTGTCACGCTTACCGCAATCTTTAGTGGCTGGTGGTTTTACGAAAAACTCGAGGTTAGTAGTGTTGGCGTACTCGGTGTGGGCCCTATCGATATCGGTATTTTCTTCATCCCGTTCTTTGTGTTTGTCGCTGTTTGTATCTATATGAGTAGCGTTATTGATGGGCTCGATGGCCTCGCCGGTGGCGTGTTTATGTTTATATTTGCAGCCTATGGTGGTATCGCGTACTACCAGATGCAGTACGATTTGGCCGCCCTCTGCGCCACCCTCGTTGGTGGTATCCTGGCGTTTTTATGGTTTAACATCCCGCCGGCGCGTTTTTATATGACCGAAACGGGCATTATGGCCCTCACCATGTGTCTCACCATTGTTGTCTTTATGACCGACGTGCTGGGTGGGGGAGAAGGAGTCTCGTTGCTACCTATTATCGGTATCCTACTCGTCGCCACGGTAGCCGCCAACACCATTCAGATTGTCGCAAAAAAGTTTTTCGGTCGAAAGGTCTTCTTGGTGGCGCCGCTACATCACCACTTTGAAGCCCTCGGCTGGCCCGCCCATAAAGTAACCATGCGCTACTGGGTATTGGGGTTTGTCGCTGCTGTTGTGGGTATGATCTTAGCCATTAGCTTTTAGCACCGTATAATGCAGCCATGAGTAAACACGTCGACCGAGTGCTTTTGAGTATTGTCATAGTACTCGTGGGTGGTGGTTTTTTTGTGTTTACCTCGGCTTCGCTTGGCCTGTTAGCGCGCGAGGGTGCCACCTTTTCATCGGTGGCTGGGAGCCAGATTCTATTCGGTATTATCGGTGGTGGTATTGCACTCGCTACCATGAGTCAAATTTACTATCGCAATTGGCGGCAATATGCTTTTTACATATTTCTTTTTTGTATCGGACTGACCCTATTAGTGTTTACTCCACTAGGTTTTAGCTATGGTGGGGCCCAGCGTTGGCTCGACCTCGGCCCTTTCAGTCTGCAGCCAGCTGAGTTTTTAAAAGTAGGCTTCGTCATTTACCTGGCTACCTGGTTGTCAGGAATGCAAAAACACCTCCACCATTTTTGGTCAGGACCGGTGCCATTTTTCGGCATTGTCGGTGGGGTAGGTCTACTTATGCTCTTGCAGCCAGATACTGACACGTTTCTGATTATGGCGACGGCAGCGGCAGCTATGTTTATTACTGCGGGCGGGCGCTGGCGCGATGTATTCATCGCGGGCCTCGCCGCACTACTACTGATTGCCGTTTTAGCCTTTACACGACCGTACATCATGGATCGAATCACTACGTTTCTCGACCCCAACGCAGACCCTCTTGGTTCGAGCTACCAAGTCCAACAATCACTAATCGCGGTTGGCTCCGGAGGCTTAGTGGGGCGGGGGTACGGACAGAGTATTCAAAAATTTGAGTATCTTCCCGAACCCATCGGTGACTCGATCTTTGCCGTCTACGCTGAGGAATTTGGGTTTGTCGGATCGAGTATTCTAGTCCTTCTCTTTGCCGCCTTTACCTTTCGCGGGTACCGCGTTGCCAGCCATGCCAAAGACGCGTTTGGTATGTTGCTTGTGGTCGGGTTAGTGACACTCATCGTAGTACAAGCTTTTTTAAATATTGCAGCCATGGTAGCCCTGGCGCCGTTGGGTGGTTTGCCATTACCGTTTATTAGCCACGGGGGCACTGCACTCCTTGCAACATTGGCGGCAGTCGGGATGGTCTTAAATGTATCTAAATACCAACACCGCGGACGTCATTAAGCTGGTACGTTTTTAAACGGTTGGGTGCCCCGGAGGCGACGCAGTACGGTATACTTACTGCATAATGCGTACACGAATCGGATTAGTTGGCGGCGGTACTGGTGGGCACTTCTACCCCCTAATGGCTATCGCTGAGTCACTACGACAGCACGAAACCAGTCTCGACCTGGTGTACTACGGACCCGACCCGTACCGCCAAGACCAGCTCGACCAGCACAACATTCGGTATCGCCGGATTGCGGCTGGCAAACAGCGACGATATCGCTCGGCGGCTAATTTCTTTGATCGCTTTCGAGCGTTGTTTGGTACCTTCCAAGCGATTGTGCGCCTCTACAAAGATTATCCTGATGTCATCATTAGTAAAGGCGGGTACACCAGTGTGCCGGTCGTCCTTGCAGCGGCTTTCTTGCGCATACCGATTATCATACACGAATCTGACGCCGTACCTGGTCGTGCCAACCGCTTGGCTAAGCGATTCGCCCGCTACATCGCCATTAGCTACGACGATGCCGCTAAACATTTTCCGGCCGAAAAAACAGCTCTCACGGGCATCCCGATTCGCCAAACATTCTTTCAAACCACCAGTGACCCCCGCGCTAAACTTGGTATTACCAGTGACGAACCCATCATTTTTGTAACTGGTGGCTCATCGGGAGCTGAGCGAATTAACACCCTTGTGCTCGACTCGCTCGACGAACTGCTACCGCAATTTATTGTGATCCACCAAGCCGGGGAGCAGCACGCAAAAATAGTGCAAGAAACAGCGCTGGCGCGAGGTCTTGCTCCCGAACTCATGTCTCGCTACTACGTGCTCGGACATGCTAGTGCCGTCACTATGGCGGCCGCGCAAGACGCGGCCACACTGATTATTAGCCGCGCGGGCAGTACCAGCTTGTTTGAAATCGCCCTGAAAGGTAAACCGTCAATCATTATCCCCATTCCTGAAAGCGTCAGCCACGACCAACGCACCAATGCCTACGCGTACGCCCGCAGTGGCGCAGCCAGCGTAATGGAGGAAGAAAACCTGACCGATGGACTTCTCACCGCTGAGATACAGCGTATAACTAGCGATACACGTGTCTACCAGGCCATGGCCGACGCGGCACGACAATTTACGAACGCCGATGCAGCTGCTAAGCTAGCCGATGCAGCGCTCAGTATAGCGGCTGAGCACTAACGTATGGAAAAAATTGTAACTCGATTTGCGCCTTCGCCGACTGGTTTTATGCATATTGGCGGTGTCCGCACCGCTTTGTTTGCGTATTTGTATGCCCGAAAACACAACGGCACGTTTATTTTGCGTATCGAAGATACAGATAAGAACAGGGAAGTGGAAGGTTCAATAGCGCATATACAAGAATCACTAGCTTGGCTCGAAATTGACTGGGCTTACGGTCCCGATAAACCCGGACCGTTCGGTTCTTGCCTCCAATCAGACCGGCTCGATATTTACAAACGATACGCCAAACAGCTCATCGCCAAAGGTCTGGCCTATCCCGACCCATACACTCCTGAAGCGGTAGCCGTGTTTCGGGAGCAAGCCGAGGCAGAGAAACAGCCATTCCTGTTTCGTAACCATCGTCCCACCGAAATAGGGGAGTGGAACGGCACCCAACCCCTGCGCTTTAAGGTACCCGAAATTAAACGGATGCACTGGCACGATGAGGTCCGCGGCGACCTCTCGGCCGGTGAAGAGATGCTCGACGATTTTATTATCATCAAGGCCGATGGCTACCCAACCTATAACTTTGCGCACATCGTCGACGACGTCGAAATGGGTGTGACGCACGTTATGCGCGGTGAAGAATTTTTAGCCAGCATGCCAAAGTTTCTCTCCCTCTACGAAGCGCTCGAGATTCCGTTACCAAAGTTTGTCACGCTCCCGCCAATTATGGGACCTGACGGTAAAAAGAAGCTGAGTAAACGGGATGGCGCCAAAGATTTACTCGAGTATCGTAGCGACGGCTATCTCCCCGAAGCCATGCGTAATTTCTTAGCTTTGATTGGTTGGAATCCTGGCGGGGAGCAGGAGCTCTTTCCTGGTAACGAACTGGTTCAAGCATTTAGCCTCGATCGTATCCAAAAGTCTGGCGGCGCCTTCAACGAGGAAAAGCTAAAGTGGATGAACAAGGAGTATATCGCTGCGCTACCAGCCGAAGAACGCACGGCGTACTTCATAGCAGGGTTACCCGAGACCATCACGCAGCTGCCGCAATACAGTACCGAACGGACAGAAAGATTAACTACTACAGCCCTGGAACGAGTACATAATTATGTCGAGATTGCGGCAGCCGCCGAAGCCGGAGAGTACGACTGGGCCTTTGTTGTCCCCGAGGTACCAAAAGAGCTCCTAAAATGGAAAAATGACGACTCTTGGGAACAATCCCTACCAAGACTCGAAAAAGCTGTAGAATTGCTGCAGAATGCCGATTTTAGCTCCGTAGAGGGTGTTAAAGCGGCTATTTGGCCGTACGCTGAAGAAGTGGGGAGGGGAGAGGTGCTGTGGCCCCTGCGCGTTGCGCTCACCGGCCGCGAACGCTCACCCGACCCGTTTACCTGCGCATGGGTGATAGGGCAAGAAGAAACCCTTGAACGAATTAAAGCAGCCATTTCGTAGTATATTTTCAAAGTATTTACAAAAATTATTTTTGTGCTTAAATATATGCAAATGATCATTTCGTAGAGAGGAGGAAAAAGATGCTTGACCGCATTAGAATCATCTTCACCAGCAACGACAATCGTGAATCATTCTTCAATATAATTGGTCGACATTGGCCATCGTCCTCGGCAGAATTTCGCCTCATCAAGCAGGCGTACGACACGGCAAAATCTGCTTTTCGGGGCGTGTATCGAGAGGGTGGAGAGCGTTACTTTGAACACCTCCGCTGCGTCACACTGATTCTCACAGAACACCTTAGGGTCAGTGATGTCGATCTGATTTGTGCAGCACTGCTCCACGATTTGGTCGAAGATATACCCGACTGGAATCAAGAACGTGTAGCTTTGGAGTTCAATCCACGTATCGCGCAACTCGTCTGGTGGGTAAGTAAGCCACCAGACGAGGTGTATGAGAGTAAAGAAGCAGGAAACCGCGCGTACCACGAGAACCTTCGTCGGGCACCGCGAGAAGCACTCATCATCAAGCTGTGCGACAGACTCCACAACCTGCTCACGCAATGGGATACTCCAAAGACTAAACGACAGCGCAAGATCAAAGAGACGCAAGACTTTTACCTACCACTCGCGGTTAAAGAGATCGTTCTCATCCATGAGATTGAGGAAGCGCTGCAAGCACTCGAAGAATGAACTCAAAGCGGGCCACCATTGGCCCGCTTTTCCTGTGGTAAAATATATGTATGTCTAAATGGCGTCCGTACCAGTGGCGAATCACGTTACACTGAAAGAATTTTTGTATGTCGTGGAGCAAAAACATACTCAGCAAACTACCACCCGTTTTAGAGCGGTCTCGTGCCGCATCTATAGCTTTTGTTGTAGGAATCTGCCTGAGCGTAAGTGTGGGGGAGTTGTTTACGTGGGCCACACCAGTGGCCGCACAAACAGTGGCTGAGCTGCAATCGCAAATTGCCGACCGCCAAGACCGCTTGGCTGAAATAGAGCGCGAAATTGCCGAATTCGAGGCCGCCCTCCAGGAGGTGGGTGCCGAACGTTCGACCCTAGAGGCGGCCATTCGCGGTCTTCAGCTAGAACGAAGAAAAATTTCCGCCGATATTGCCTACACCGAGGGTCTCATCAATAACACCGATCTTGAGATTAATAAACTCACCATTGAGATTACTCAAACAGAACGAGATATTGAACAAAATCGAGCCGCCATTAAAGAAATCATCCGCGCCATCGACGAGACCGACGACGAAACTATGATTGAGGTGCTGTTAGCTAACGAGCACCTCTCCGACTTTTGGCAACAACTCGATGACCTCGAAACGATTCGTAATGCAGTGGGAGAGCAAGTAGAAGAACTTCGTGCACTGCAGGAAACTCTCGAAAGCAACAAACAAAATGAATCTGCCAAGCGCGAGGACTTGGTCGATCTTAAAGAGCAGTACGATGGTCAGCGGCAAGTGCTCGTAAGCAACCAAGTCGAACAAGAAGAACTCTTAACGGTGACTCGTAACGAGGAAAGTGAGTACCAACAACTACTCGACCAAAAAGTAGCGGCGCGCGAGCAGCTACGTCAAGAAGTCCAGAACATTGAGCAAGAACTGCAATTTATTCTCGACCCTAATAAAATTCCTACCCCTGGCACCCCGGTCTTTCGCTGGCCGCTCGATAACAACATCATTACCCAACGCTTCGGCTACACTCAATTTGCCCTTTCTGGTGCCTACGGCGGTAG
>CAZZPW010000012.1:1922-11158 GCA_964655825.1 uncultured Candidatus Saccharibacteria bacterium | reverse complement strand
CTATACGTCTCCGATGCGGTCCAGGTGCGGCAGTTTAATGAGTTTAAGTCGGTTACCAGTTGTGGGGCTGCCAAGTCACCGTTTGCTGCCATTGAAGGTTACCTTGACCCACTCGATTATTTACCGCCGTTATAATGTAACTTCTCTATGATTTTACAAAACTACAATGCCGACACTTTTCCGCAAAACCGCTGGTGGTACAGACTCTACTTAGTGCTTGTAGGTTGCCTGAGTTTTATAGCCGCCTTGGTCGGTATTGGTTTTATAGCTGTAGGGTGGGGCACCGCTGGTGGTGTCATTATTTTAGGTAGCTTTGGCTTCTTTGTGGTGATGCGCGCGCTACTGTTATTTATTGCCACCGGTTCGTGGCGCGGAAAGCGTTCGACTACCGATTATTCTTCTGGGGATAACCCTGGGCATAACAGTGGGGAAATGGGGTAGGATAAAAGTGCAATCGAAAGATTGTAGGAACTTACCCGCTTATAAGGTCCGCTCAGAGCGGACCTTGTGGGCTGTACTGGAGAAACTCCGGTACTAACCAGGGTTAGTTCTTTCAATACAAAACCCGCGCTCGGAGAGCGCGGGTTTTGTATTGAGTTCTTGGATCGAGTGATATAATCTAACAATGAATTTTGAAGGAAAATCGGAAAGCGCAGATTTACAATTCGTAAAAAAGTATTTTAATCCAGAGTCGGTTATATACGGAACTGATGGGAATCCTAGAGAAATTAAACTACCAGAACTCGAAGGAGAAGAAGCGGTTCGACTTATGAGATGCTTAAAAAAAATGGGGGTTATCTTGACAGTAATCTCAATTGAAGATGGCGTGCTTGAGGTTGGACTCACGAAGCAAGACGCAATTACTTTAATGCTTAATAAAGTAATAGGTCATCATAGACAGCATGAAAGTGATAAAGATGCAAAACTGTCTACTAGTCCCAACCTAATTGAGAGGGAGTGGTCGATAGCAGATTTAGAAAACATTGAAGATGGGGAGGCAGCTCGCGAGAAAAGTAACCAGGATAATAATAGTGATTACTATGACGAGGATGTCCTAGAGTTAATGGAACAAAAAGCCGTTCGGTTTTATCAAGGCAAAAACACTAGTGAGTTTGATGAAACAATCAGAAGACACCATCCACGTTTTGCTACAGACCAAAAGCTGTTTCGGCAGAATTATACTTGGGAGGAGGGTAAGTTATATACTAAGTCAGGAGAACCTGTTTCTGTTGATGAGCACAGAAAAATCCTTGAAAGAGCAAAAGATTCAGACGAGGCTCTCGCCATCGCCTGTCAAATTCACGAGGGTTTAGTGCGGTGGGTTGCAAATGAGCACAGAATCAAATTTAAGAAAAAAGCGGATCACCTCATTGACATGGACGACCTTCTTCAAGCAGGAAGAGAGGGTTTAATAAAGGCAATAAAGCGACTCGACTTGCCAGAAAATGATGATAAAGCCGTTACACTCACTTACCTGATTGATTACATTAAAGGTGGCATGCTGAGTGCTGTCTATAAAGACAAGGGAGGTAAGGTACTAAAGCCGCCTGTAAATATTCACCACAATGATTTTAAGGCTTTTCGTGTTGACCAGAAACGTCAAGAAGAAGATCATGAATTTGACGAACCAGATTTGATAGAGCTGCGTGAGAACACTAATTTTGATCTGAAAAAAGTTCGTGATTTATATCAAGTCATTAAACAACTGCCCGAGGAATATGACGATGAAAATCCCGAACATCAACAAAACTATTACCGACCTGATGATAATTTCCACGAAGAAAATACTGAATTTGGTGATCAATTTGAAAACTATTCTCGTAAAGACCTTACAAAAGTCGTTAGTCGAGTGCTCGCAACATTGCCGCCTCGCTATGAACGAGTGATACGGCTCAGGTTCTTTCAAGACAAGACACTGGAGGAGATTGCCCAAGAGTATGGAGTCTCAAGAGACCGCATCAGACAAATCGAAGCAAGATCTCTAAGAGAATTAAAGCATCCAAGTCGATCCAGGAAGTTACGAGCTTTTCTTAACGACTAGTCAAAGCATGTTTGTAACCCTTATCATAAAGAGCCTCGTTTAAAAAAGTAATTGTGAAGAATGGCATAATAAAAACAACCACGCCAGGTGACATGGTTGTTGAGTCTACGATAAAAACAGATTATCGTACTCGTCCGTGTAGACGAAGGCAGTTAAGTTGATGGATGAACTCGACTTCAGTCAGCACAGTCTCACGTGGGTCTGAAATACCAATAGTATGACGAAGCTCCTCGCGTCTAGTTGCTTGAAGAGCACACCTTAAGGTAGGATCCTGTTGGTATACAGTATCGTAATGGCGGCGGAGTAATGCTTGATACTCGGCACTGAAACGAGAGATCTTTTGACCTTGCCACCAAAGCGTATGGCTATCTTTCCAGGCAGAGAAACGTGGACTACTTTTTTTAGCATGCACGCCAGACCACGTGCACATATTCTTTTGTGCGTCTGGGTCTGGTTCTTTGAGAGCCTGAAGAAAGCTTTCAATACTCCGACAAGGGACATTGTCGAATGTAAAAGTTCGTGGAGCAAGGTTGCTGAGTTGAGCGGCCCGTGGGTCGGTCGATTGACTATGTATGTCGATCATTCATAGACTCCAATCATTTTTGATATGGCGAGTGGAACAGCTGACAGTACTATGCCTGAATACGTACGTGATACAAGAAATATTTAGTTCGCACAATATTAAAACCGAGGTAAGGGGTAGGGGAGAGGGAGGTAATTAAAACGGATACGTTTACTTAGCAAGAGTTAGAAAATTAAATTCTGAATGCACTCGAAATAACTACGAATGTAACTACGGAGGTACATACGTAGCTGATGTACACACGCAACAATCAGTTTTAAATTTTAAAAATTTTTAATCTAAAAATATTTTTCAGACTCCGACGTATCTCTAGAGGTGCCTCTAAAGATACTAAAACAATTTTCTGATGGACGTATTAGGTATGCTGGTATAGGTACCTAAGTATTCATACCAGCATCTATATACAATGACCTTAGAATCGATTCTGTGGCTTCGTATACGAGGCTCTAGAATCGATTTTAAGGGTTTTAAAATTGTTTCCGTGATACCTAGGTCGCGTCGAGAAAATCATAAAAAACGATTTAGAGTAAGAGATGTGTTAAAACAGATTTTGGTAGAAAAATCACGATACCTAGTATAGGTGCGCAAACCTACAAAACGTATTGAAATACGAGTGATAGTGGCTATGCACAGCAGTATATTGCTGGAAGTAGAAATGAGCCTTATTATTACTATGTAACTGAGTATTAGAGTTATTATACTCAGTTACGAGTGGGGTGTTTTGATACCCTTGCTACAATGTATATAGCTCTACACTTCTCCCCTTGCTATGACAAAATCGACCAACCAGCTGCCCCTCATCGACGACTTCCTGTTACACATTCGGGCAAATAATTATTCCCCCGAGACGCTCTACAACTACGAGCGCGATTTAAACACGTTTAGTTTTTTTCTCGAGAAGGAGATGGGTGCTCTCCCCTTCAGTACGGTCACCAAGCGCACCATCGAACAGTACAAGGCCTACCTTAACTCACCCAACCGTAAAACCGCCACCGGTGAAGAGTCTATGAAGCGCTTGAGTAGTGGCTCAATTAATCGTCATCTAACTTCCTTGCGACGCTATCTTTCATACTTAGTCGATATGGACGAAACCGCTCCGATTGCGCCGAATGCGATTAAGTTACTCCGTATGGGTAAGCCTAATAGCCAAGTGTCTGAACTTAACGACCTCATTCGTCTTATTGAGTGCCCCACCGAAGTAGAACGTGATCAGTTTGTCGCCAAACGCAACCGCGCCATGCTCGAAACCCTCTTCGCCAGTGGTATGCGTATCTCGGAGCTCATTTCTTTACGCATTAACCAACTTGATCACACCGGTAAGATATTTGTCGAAGGTAAAGGTCGTAAGCGTCGTTTTATCTACCTCACCAATCGAGCCGAGCACCACATTCGCGACTACCTTAAACTACGTGACGACAAAAACCCGTACCTCTTTATCGCCGACCGGGGTCGCAATGCCAGCAACAACAAGAAACACATCTCCCCTAACTACCTGCAAATGAAGATTAAGTGGTACCGCGAGTACCTGGGTATTAGTATTAAAACCAGTGCCCACAGCTTGCGCCACGGGTTTGCCACCTACCTGGCTGAGCAAGGTGCTAACCCAGCTGCCATTCAGGTGCTGCTCGGTCACGAGTCGCTCGAGACCACTACCCGCTACGTCCACGCCTCAGACCGCTACGCCGAAGACTCACACCGTAAGTTCCACCCTCTTAAAAAGTAATACGCTATGCGCAAACCAGAGTGGTCAGATAAAACCCTAAAGGCTGGCTTTGAGAAATTTCTAAAAGTGAACGGGCGTCTCCCTCGAGCCCACGAGGTCGATTCGCTACCCTACCTACCCTCTGCCCGCACCATTCAAAAACGCTACGGCGGCCTAAAGACCTTACGCGAACGTCTTGGCTACGAAGAAACTAACTTCGGTGCTGGCGAGCACCGCAGTGCCATTGCACACGAAGTTGGCCCGAGAGGACGAGAGCTAGAAATAGTTCTTGAAGAGAAGCTACAACACTTCTTTGGTGAGCGATCGGTGCATACCGAAAAAATCTTTCATGGTAAGCAGCGGGTGGATTTTTACGTCTTCTCCCTATCGGGCAATTTTGGAGTCGACATCTTCTTCCCCGCTACGGTGCGCACCATGCAGAACAATATCAATATAAAAATGAAGAAGTACCAGTTCTTTATCGAACCACTTTATTTAGTGGTTGCCAACCCAGCAATTAATCAACGCGAATTAAATCGATATGCTAAAAATCGTCGAGTGCCCTTCAATGAAACTATAAAATTAGTCACCCTCAACAAATTTATACGCACCCTTTCAGAGTACGAGGCGTACGAAGACTAATACTTCCGAATCACCCCTCGTACTATGGCTGCTACCCGGAGTTCGTACTCCGGGTAGATTGGTTTAAGGTGGCGGTTAGCCGGCTCGAGCCAAACTTTCTGGCCATCGGTGCGGTAGTACTTGAGGGTCCATCCCCCATCAACTTCCGCCACTACGATGTCGCCATTGCGAGCCGCTTGGGCTCGCTCGGCAATTACTAGGTCGCCCTCGTCGATGTGGGCCTCAATCATTGAGTCGCCTTTTACTTCGAGCAAGAACGTCTTCTCTTTTTTTGGTATGAGATACTCTTCGATACTTAACGTGTCGAGCATATCAGAGTCGGCGGTCGAGGGTATACCCGCTTCAACTAAACCGAGTAAGGGTACTTCACCGGCTGCTAGAGTTGGTATCAGTCTCCCCTGCGTATCTTTATCGAGTACACCAGCGTCGATGAGCTTGTGCACCAGTTTAGAGACGGCATTCTTAGACTTAAAGCCAACTAGCTCCATAATCTCGGCGTAGCTTGGCATACGCTTGTGCCGGTTGTAAAACCCGAGAATTTTATCTTTATGCTCCATACTCATTTATGACATTGAGAAGCCTTCAAAAATCTGTGCCCAGCGTCGATTGCGGTTCTCGCGTCGAATCTGCCGGAGTAGCTCTTTGTGCCGACGCGCTTCCCTGCGGTAGTCGGCTTCGTGCATTATCTTGGTATCGATAACGGAGTTCAGTTTTTGAATTTCGTCGTTTAATGCTCGTAGGTATTCTTTCTTACTCATACACACAAATGCTATTACTAAGGTGTATAAAGTATAGGTGAACGTTCGTTCACCGTCAAGCACGTGTCTTGGGGATAACCTAGCGCGCGATGTGATACACCATATTCATCGCTAGGCTAGCCAAGGCGGCTATAACAAACGTCCAGGCAATCGGTACATAGAGTGAGAGGACGGCGATGGTAAGTAAACTAAGTGCTCGGCCACTGTGGTTGGCCATCTCCCGTAAGACAGTAAACTCATCGACGTACTTCCCCTGCTCGGCCGACATATCGTAGAGAATGGCCTGGAATGGCGTGCGCGTAAACATCCGTACTACGTTGTGAAAGAGCCCCACAAAGAAGACGTGCGTAGCCGAGAGCACAAAGATGCGCGCTACCCAGCCAACCGCGTTGAGCTTACTCCCCCACCCCAACGTCTTCTCTGAACTTCCTTTCTCTTTATCTAAGTACTTCCCCAGCGCTAGCTGAATCACAATCGTGAGTCCCACAATAACGGTCGAGAGGGCGCCCACCTCCAACACATTACCGTCGAGCAGGGTGTAGAGAAAAATCGGCCAGACAATCAGCGACACCACTACTTCTGCTCCAGCGGCAAACTCACCGATAGTAACCGCGATATTTTTCTTGGCAAAGAGGTTACGCCAGGTTTGCAAGTACTCCCAGCTAAAGTGAGTTGGCGTCTCGGGTACAAACGCGTAAGAGATGGTGGCGGCAATCAAAAGCACTAACACGATTCCAAAGAGCGTATTGTAGCCGGACTGATCGATAATGTAGCCGGCTAAAATTGGTCCCACCACTCCCATAAACGAAATCGTGGCAAACGAGAGACTGACTACTCTTCCCCGCTCTCCGGTGTGCGTGAATAGGGTGAAATCCACGTGGTACGGCACCCAGTGAAAAATGCGGAAGAGAACGATAAAAACCGCTAACAGTGGTAAGAGGTTAAAAATGTTGTCAGCACTCATTAAGTACAAAATCACGTACTGACCAACGCCAGCTACGCCACTCAGGATGAGAGCGTGCGAAAAGCCGACGCGATTCGCAGCGTACATACCCGGTACTAAAAAGAGTACGTAGAGGAGTGAGAGAAGCGCAAAGTAGAGACCGACAATATAGAACTGCTGCCCCGTCTCTTGAAAGAGAAAGATTGGCAAGAAGATACCCATCAGCGCGGCCGCTGCACCATGAATAAGGCGCTTAGCAATAAACAGCTCGACAAACCCTCCCTGCTCTTTCGCGTGGCGGTTTTTATGCCGCTGCCACGCTCCTGCAATGGTCTCCATCATTACGAGTAATTATAGCGCGTGCGCCCAGAGCGAACTTGGAGTTATGCTGGCCGTCTGGGACAAAGTTGGAACTTTACTCGCTTAGTTCAAAATCACTAAGGCTAGACAGATCAACCCGAACACGGAAGCCCAAACCACTGCAGCCGAAGCAAGATCTTTGGCTTGGCCAATCTCTTGACTACGCTCTGGATGAATCTTTGTCAGCGCTATCTCCATGGCAGTATTTTGGAGTTCCGTAACCATGACAAAAAACCAGCAGAATACGAGCAGTAGAAGTTCACTTTGCGTGACATCAAAAAAATAGTAAACAATCGGAAGACCGATTGCGCCCATGGCAAATTCTATCTGAGTCGCATCATCATGCGTAAAGGCGTGTTTCAAACCTCGTAGTGGATGCGAAAGTCGTGTAATCCAATATTTCACATTGCTAGTATATCAAGTCCAGAGCTGTCTCTGAACTATGGCCGTCTGGGACAAAGTTGGAACTTTTGTATCATAAAAAACCGCTATGCATTTTACATAGCGGCCAGTGAAGGGCGACGTCGTCGCCCTCTTGATTGATTAGTCATCAACCTCAACTTTTGGTCTCAGAACAGCCGGAAGTTTTTTCGACCGACGAGCATAGTGCTTATCAACCATTTCCGAAACGTCTTTCACCGATAGGCCAAGCTTGCGGCGTAGCTGATAAGACTCTCGACTCATCCTCAACCACTCGTCCATGTCTCTTCGAACCGCCAAAGCAGCCATCGCCTGCTCCCGAGTCCGAATGTGTTGGAAATAGTTCGCATCCTGCAAACGTTTATGCGCTGTATTGAGGCGCATACGATACTGCAAGACGATAAGTCTTTCAGTTGCTCGTTTACGCCACTCTCTCTGTCGAACTATCGGAATAGGGCTATCACGCCAGAGATGACTGTCCAGAGGTGACCACATTGGCGTGAACTCCTCGTTACCAGGCTCCGTTGAAAGCCCTTGCGTTACGTACCAATCATAGGTATTCACCCACACTCTTCCGTTATGTTTGACGACTTGGCCGGGTGCAGCTATGCGCACATCTTTCCAGTACGGTTCTTCTGAGCCGTGATTGAACTTTTTAGTCATTATGTTGACCCCCATTCTAAGCTATTTATATAATACAATATAATAATTATATGTCAAAATAGCTGGCCGTCTGGGACTCGAACTTTACGACCCGTGCTTACAAATATACTCAAAATGTTTTTTGCTAATCGGCATCACCGACAAACGGTTACCCTTTGCCAAGAGCGGCAACCCGTCGAGCTTCGGGTCGAGACGCATTTCGCTCAATAGGACTGGGTATTTGAAGTGACTCTCGTAGGCGACATCGACCAAGAGCCAACGCGGGTTGTCTAGGTCTGACTTTGGGTCGGGGTGGTCGCTCTTGGGGTCGAATTGGGTTGGGTCGGGGTAAGCTTTACTGGCAATCGTCATTACCCCGACCGCCCCCGTTTCTTTCTTGGCGTTGGAGTGGTAGAAAATGGCTTTGTCACCCACAGCCATTTCGTCGCGGAACATATTCCGCACCTGGTAGTTACGCACGCCGTCCCAGGGTTCGCGCTTCACGCGTTTGAGGTCGTCGATACTAAAACAATCGGGTTCGGACTTCATTAACCAATACTTCATAAATCAATGATACCTCACTTTACGTAGAACCCACAGCATCACTACACCACCCTGAAGCTATGTATCATACATGATACATAGCCCCCCATTATACGGTTCTATCTAGCGTTCCTAAGTAAAAATGTCGTATACTACCGATACTACTAGATAAGACTGTTTGTATGTTAAGTGACGCACAACGCACGTTACTCGAAACTAAGGGTGCTGTTATCGGTCGCGTGCTCCTCGGGTTGATGTTCTTTTACTCCGGTATTGGTATGCTGCTCGGCGAAGGTGGTGTGAGTGGTTTTGGGTTTATGCTTACCGAAATGGGAGTACCTCTAGCAGCGGTGGCGGCTTGGCTCGTGGTAGCTTTGAAACTCATCGCTGGTGGCGCTCTCATGGCCGGCTACAAGGTAGAAGAAGCCGCTGGAGCACTTATCGTCTTCACCCTTATTGCTACCTACATGGTGCACTTGAGTCCAGACGACCCAGCACTTGGTAAGAACCTGGCCATTGTGGGCGGTCTCCTCCTCGCGGCTGGCCATGCGTCAGCAAAGCGAAATGTAGCTAATGCAAACGCTGCGATGTAGAAACGCTTC
>CAZZPW010000012.1:0-1822 GCA_964655825.1 uncultured Candidatus Saccharibacteria bacterium | reverse complement strand
TGCGAGGCGCTCCAGGGTTGTAACCCTTGCCTCTCGTAGAGATGACGTGCGTACGCCATATTGTCCTCTAGATCGAAGACGTCGAGTCCTAACCGTTCAGCTGTAGCAGCGTGGTAGTAGGTGTTGATTTGCATCACACCGGTATCGCGCCCATCAACTCGACCGGTCAAGACTGAACCATCAGCCAGCGTGTGTCGAAAGGTCGACTCACAGCGAGCTACTTCAATCATAATCGGAATATCAGCAAAATACTCTCGGACTGCCAACTCGGTCGACTGAACCGTCTCAGCAGCAGCATTTGCGTCTGTAATAGAGCCATATGTGGTCTCAGGAATTGCTGATCCCACTCCCGACACAGCAATAAATGCTGACAGTACGGTGGATATAATAAGCCGTTGGTCTTATTTAACAAAACCTGCAAAAAGCAGGCAACCGCAAAATACTATCACACTTTGCAGGATATAAATATTATGTCATAGTATTAGCTTTTTGTCAATGTAGTACTCGACGGTTACTCTTTGGGAGTTTTGTGAATCTTCTCCACCACCGACGCCTCAAACCAGTCTTTCATCCCCTCTACTGCTCGCAGTACCTCAATTGGAGTTGCAAACACTACGGTGTTTGACTGGTCTGAGGAAAGATCGTTCAAGCTTTGCAATGTTCGTAAGTGCAGCGCACCGGGCGAATTAGACAACATTTGAGCAGCTTGGGCCATGTTTTCAGCCGAAGCCACTTCTCCTTCTGCTTTTATAATGACGGCACGACGCTCACGCTCGGCTTCGGCTTGCTTGGCAATAGTGCGTTCCATATCTTCGGGCAGGAAGAAATCTTTCAGCTCCACATTGTCGACCTTTAGACCCCACTGGTCAGTCTCTTCGTCGATAATGGTGCGGATTTTCTCTGAGAGCTTGTCGCGCTCAGCCAAGACCTCATCGAGGTCAGCGCTACCGACAATGTTGCGCATCGTAGTTTGTGCCAATTGAGAAATGGCATAGCGAAAGTCCTCTACCTCCAACACTGCCTTAGCCGCATCAGCCACTTTGTAGTAGATAACTGCGTTAATACTCGCCGAGACGTTGTCGCGCGTAATCACCTTTTGGTCGGGTACATCGACGGCCTTTATACGCAGGTCGACCTTATACATATTCTGAAAAATCGGCACCACGATACTCCACCCTGGGTTGCGAATACCGGTAAACTTACCCATCGTGAGTATGACACCGCGTTCGTACTGCTTCACCTCACGCAGAAACGAGATGAGAATAATGGCGAGAATGACAATTGGTATCCAAAGCATAAGCGTACTAGTTACGAAATATGTTTGTAGTATACACCGTCCGCTATACTTTGGGTACGTGACCGAAAGGCTTTATACTACACCAATGATAGGCAGACATTTTCGTGCCGGCGTCGGCACCGTTATCTATAATCAGTCGGGCGAAGTAGTGCTCTTTCAGCGCAGCGTGCCTCCCATCGGTACCTGGCAATTCCAACAAGGTGGTATCGACTCCGGTGAGCAACCCGAGACTACTCTTTGGCGTGAACTTAAAGAAGAGACCGGGCTTGAGCAAAGCAATTTCACAGAAGTGACCGAATACTCCGAGTGGACGCTCCAGGTCTATCCCGAAGAAATTCTCACCAAGCCAGACCAACCCAACCCCGACCGCCTCGGCCAAGCCCACCGCTGGTACTTTTTAGAGTTGGCGCCAGACGTCACTATCGATCTAGCGAATGCCACCGAAGACGAGTTCGACGACTGTAAATGGACTACCTGGCAAGAAGCCCTCACCGTCCCCCCACCCTACAAAGTCCACGTCTACCA
>CAZZPW010000011.1:27505-31105 GCA_964655825.1 uncultured Candidatus Saccharibacteria bacterium | reverse complement strand
ATGCTGCGCTACCTAGGGGGGACGAAACTCTATCTGTGGCGCAAGCAAAGCACGGGTATCTACAGTGGGGCTCGCGCTAAAACCGAAGTAACAGACGACGTATCGGCAACGGTGGCGCACAACATGCACGTACCAACCGTCACCAAAAATCGGCTGCACGACCTCTCGCGTAACCTTGAGTTAACTGCTATCGAGCAAAAATAGTATGGCCCGACAACCGCACGCCCCCTCACAATCATTTGTACCCGTTCGCGACATCCGCAATCGTGTGGTTTTGTTAAAAAACGGCCAAATGAACATGGTGCTCTTAGCGACGTCAATCAACTTTGCGCTTAAATCTCTCTCAGAACAAGAGGCTATCTTGCGCCAATTTCAATCGTTCTTAAACACCATCGACTTTTCTATTCAAATTTACGTACAGTCACGGCGACTCGACATAGATCCGTACCTCGAACAGCTCGCTGCCCGGGAGGGCGACCAGTACAACGACTTAATGCGGATTCAACTCCGTGAGTACATGAACTTTGTCTCCACGTTTGTGAAGGAAGTCGATATTATGAGCAAGAACTTCTTCGTGGTCGTCAAGTACACGCCCGTCAACCCAGATATAAAATCGAACCTGTCTGAATTTATTGCTGGTAAAACACCAGATATCACCTTTACCGACGAGCAATTTGTTGAGCATCGCGTCCAGCTCGAACAGCGAGTAAGTATGGTCGAGCAAGGGCTCAATCGAATTGGGGTACGGACCGCTGCCCTCGACGACGAGGCGTTGGTTGAGCTCTATTACCACATCTTTAATCCGAGTGATGTAGCTGGTGAAGCACCAGACCGATAATGCGTATGGGTATTTTAGATTTTCTACAACCAAACCAACAGGGTGGTGATCCACAAAAGGAAACCCTCGCCGCGCTCGAAAACGCCTTGATGACCCTCGAGGATGTAATCGCCCCTAACGCGGTGCAGGTTAGTCCTCGGCAACTAAACGTGAGCGGTAAAATGGCTCGGTCTTTTTACGCTATTTCGTACCCCCGTTTTTTAAACGACGGCTGGCTCGAACCCGTCCTTAACATGGAGCGGGAGCTCGATGTCTCGATTGTGATTCACCCAATTGATACCGCCGATACGCTCAAAAAATTTCAAAAGAAAGTGGCTGAGGTCCAAAGTCAAATTAACCTCAATTACGAAAAGGGTATGGTGCGCGACCCCCAACTTGAAGCAGCCTACCGTAACCTGGAAGAACTCCGCGACAAACTCCAGCAAGCTGAGGAAAAACTCTTCGACGTTGGCCTCTACATTGCACTCTACGCCGATAACGAAGAGGAACTTAATAAAAGCGAGTCGGAACTAAAGGGGATACTCGACTCACGCCTCATCCACGTTAAGCCGGCGCAATTTCAACAAGACGTAGCATTCAAGAGTATTATTCCTACTTCTTCTGATGAACTGTTAGTACACAACAAGTTTAATTCATCGCCACTATCGAGCTTCTTTCCGTTTACCTCATTTGACCTCACGTCTGATACTGGTGTGCTCTACGGTATTAATCGCCATAACTCGAGTCTTGTCCTGTTTGACCGCTTTAGTCTCACCAACTACAACTCGGTAACCTTTGCTACCTCCGGTGCGGGCAAAAGCTATACCACCAAGCTCGAGATTCTACGTTCACTTATGTTTGGTACGGAGGTAATCGTGATTGACCCTGAGCGCGAGTATGAGTACCTCGCCGAGGCAACAGGTGGGCGTTTCTTTAACATCTCACTCTCGAGTGAACACCACATCAACCCGTTTGATTTACCCGCCCCACAAGAGGACGAAAATCCTGAAGATGTTCTGCGTTCACATATTATTGAATTGATTGGACTCTTTCGCCTTATGCTCAACGGTCTCTCGTCTGAAGAAGAGACCATTATCGACCGCGCGCTACACGAGACGTACGCGCTGAAGGACATTACCGGCAACGCTGACTTTAGCCAACTCGAGACACCACTCCTGACCGACTTTGAAATGGTGCTCGCTGGCATGGAGGGAAGTGCCTCACTAATCTCCCGTTTACAAAAGTACACCAGTGGTACGTGGAGTGGTTTTATGAATCGCCCGACCAATGTCGACATCAATCAGAAATTCGTCGTCTTTAGTTTGCGCGATATGGAGGACGAGTTAAAAACCGTCGCTATGTACATTATTACCAACCATATCTGGAGCGCTATTCGCCGTCGCTTGCAACGGCGTCTATTAGTTATCGATGAGGCCTGGTGGATGATGAAGAGTGAGGACACCGCTTCGTTTCTCTTTATGTTGGCTAAGCGTGGTCGAAAGTATTACCTCGGGCTGTCTACGATTACACAGGATGTTGACGACTTTCTGCGCTCGCCATATGGTGTTCCCATGATTACCAACTCAAGCCTGCAACTCTTAATGAAGCAGTCACCCACCGCTATCGACAACATTCAAGCGACCTTTAACTTAACCGACGAGGAGAAGCACCTTCTCTTAGAGAGTGGTGTGGGTGAGGGTATTTTCTTTGCCGGCTTAAAACACGTGGCTATTCGAGTAATTGCAAGCTACACCGAAGATCAAATTATCACCTCCGATCCATCGCAATTACTCGCTATTAAAGCGGCGCGTGAAGAACTGCGTGCAGCCCGGGGTAACCGCTAGTCTATGGCCCAAGCAGCAACTGTTCCATTTCAAAATGTTAGGACTCGCCAGGCGGCAAATACCAACGCGGCGCCCCGTTCGCCTGGAGATGGCCGGGTAATCAACCTGCGCTCGTACCAGTTTGACCGCAGCAGCAAGACCGACCGCACCAAGAGACCAACTACAGATGAAACCTTTCGTAATGCGCAGGTAACCTACAACTCAGTTGAAAACACCCGTGATATTCGACGTAAAGCACGGGCTACCACACAGAAACCTAGTCGCCCGGTGCAAACACAACGAACGCTGCCAGCGGTTGCGCCAACCGCAATAGAAAACACTATCACCCGGGCGGCTAACCTTGTCGGTACTGTACGCCGCGCAAGTATACTGGCACCAACCATAGTACCTGGACTCTACGCCCATGCTGCACTAGCAGGATTTTGGGTAGTTTCATTAATAGGATTTGGACTAGCTGGAACCGGTAGTCTTGCGGTCAGTTGGATACCAATTTTCGGAGAAACATTAGCTGGGTTCACTAGTTTACCTGGCCTGGTTATCTTTCTGGTCGGTTGGCTGATTGCTGCATTAATAGGGTGCTGTACGGTATGTGCAGTTCTGGCGTACTGCACCATGCGTGGCGTGCGACCGTTTCAAACCGCCTGGGGTCTCTTGGCTTTTATCGGTGCGTTGTCACTCTACCTATTTCCTTTTACGCAGTGGTTTCCATGGTACCTTGGTTTTGCGGCAGTCGTGACTTTTGCGCATAAATAGCCTTATGTGCGTGCTATGCTAGTAGTATGAAACGGTACTGGATTATCACCTGTATTACCTGCCTCCTATGGTTGCCTGTGTCGGGGTGGGCACAAATGCTTCCTGACCAAGCTTCGGGGCCAACCCTTGAAGTGCAGCCTCGCTTTCCTGAACCGGGAACAACCGTACAGATTGAACTCAGCGACT
>CAZZPW010000011.1:24892-27405 GCA_964655825.1 uncultured Candidatus Saccharibacteria bacterium | reverse complement strand
GGCGCCGGACTCCCCGCGAATGCATATAGCTACACCTGGCGCATCAACGAATCTATCGCCAACCGCGGTGCGGTCGCCGGGCGGTTTAGCGAGACCTTCACGGTACCGTTTGGCCGCGGCAGTATCATTAGCGTAGATGTAACCGACCAGACCGGTTCGGTTGTGGCTCGACGGAGTGTCTTTGTGCCGAGTGTTGAGCCTAAGCTGCACTTTTACGCTACAAACCCCTTGCGGGGCCAACAGCGACTAACCCTGACTGACTCTACACCACTCATTGGTGAGGAGTTGACCATTCGCGCCGAACCATTCCACTTGGGCCAGATTACACCAGATTCAGATATGATGTACGAATGGGAAGTAAATGGCCAACCAGTAACCAACCCAAGTCTTGATCAACAAACGATTACTTTGCAACGCGGAACCGGGCAGGGTCAATTTGCAGTCGGCTTTCACGTGCGGAACCTTAACTCACTACTGCAGGGTGCCGAAGCAGACTTTATGGTAACGTTTTAATCCATGCGTTTTTGTTGGTACCATCTCTCACTTTTCTGCCTCGCGACACTACCGACCATCGCACTGGCACAGGGGAGTGCAGCTGAGGGTTTTGTGCCGTTGATTGGCATTCCTGGTCTAAGTGCAGATCAGTACGGTATCAGTGGGTATATAAACGCACTGTACCTTTTATCGATTAGTGTGGCGGCTTTCTTAGCTGTGGGAATGCTTATTCTGGCTGGGTTTAAGTACATGCTCACTGATGTTGTTACGCAAAAAGAAGAAGCTAAAAAAGATATTCGTGGTGCAGTGATTGGCTTACTGATAGTCATTGCCGCGGTACTTATACTCAACACCATCAACCCGCAACTCAGAAATTTGCAAATACTCAATTTACAGACCGTTAATCGACCAGTAACCACACCGAGTGCGGAAGGTATCCCAGACAATCCTGATAGTCGAAACATGGATGTAACTGATGTGGAGCGGTTGTCAGCCCGTGAGCAGGCAGCTCTTGCGGAAGCCTGTGTCAGACCCGACGACGGAGGCACTTCGGGACGTTGGGTTGTTAATAGTGACGGGACTGGTCGTTGTATTGGTACCGAAACAACTGGTAGTACCGATAACGTAGTAAATACGGATACGGTGGTATCAGAGTATCTCTCAAATACGAGCTTAAGTGCGGCTGAGCAAACGTCATTTCAACAACAATTTAATCAATTTGTCGCGGCACAAGAACCAGAGGGGCTCACCGCAGAGACGGTCGAAGCGATTCGAGCAGATATCGGGGCGAGTGACGTGCTCTTTGTAGTAGATGAGTCGGTTGGTAACACCTCGTTAGTAGGGTACGCAGATTCGCAAGAGTCAGTCTGTTCACAGCTAGGTGGTGACATTGTTCCGCTTCGGGAACGTAGTGTTGTTACCTGTGTGCGCTAATAGGATAATGCATCTGGCTCGAGTTCTGTACTTGGTATACTGTACACAATGAATAAACCATTAATCATCACGATTGCGATTGGTGTCCTCCTACTGGCACTCGGGAGTTGGGTGTACCTATTTCTCTTTGGTGCCCCACAGACACCCGACGAAGTATTTACCGACCTGGGTATTACCCCCACTAGTGACGAAAATATCCCTTTAAACGCCACGGGTACCACGGAGCTTCCGGCACTTGACCTTACTGGAGCAGCCTTTCAGCAGCTTACACTCCGACCTGTGGCTGGCTACGTACAACGTAGCGCTAACCAAGTAGTCTATATGGAACAGGGTACCGGCCACCTCTTTAGTATCGATACTAGTACTGGCCAAGAAACACGACTAACCAACACCACGATTCCGGTGGCCACGACGGGCTACCTCAACGCTGATGCTTCAGCGATGGTGGTCGTCCGCGGCTTACCTGGCGAGCGTGCGGTACTCATTGGCCAGCGAACTGGCGACACGCTAGACCAGACCAGTCTCCCACCAACCGCAGAGAATTTTATCTTCACCAGTACGAGTACCCTCGTATATACTGTAGCCGACCAAAGCGGCTCACGTGGGTATGAGTATAACCTCACCACAGACACACAGCGTGAATTGTTCGCTGTACCGTTTAGCGACATCGACGTCCACATCACATCGAACGCCGTGTATGTGAGTAACCAGCCAGCGACCGGCCTAGAAGGGGCTTTGTATGAAGTACGCGGTACCACACTCACTCCAGTTAGTAACCCACACTTTGGTTTCGTCGCACTCGTTACTGACTCGCAATACACACGCAGTAGTGTCCGCGAGGGCCAGCTACAGAGTGTAATTGCATCACTCACGAACACTGAAACCACATTAATCGCTCCTGTGGTTGTACCTGAAAAATGTACGTGGCGTGACGCAACCTTACTCTGCGCGAGCCCCTTCACCGTCGACACACCAAACTATATCGAAAATTGGTACCAGGGAGTGGTACGCAGTAACGATGTGCTATGGCAGATTGATCCAAACACCGGTGGTGCACAAATGCTCGACAATCCTGAGACTGTGCT
>CAZZPW010000011.1:0-24792 GCA_964655825.1 uncultured Candidatus Saccharibacteria bacterium | reverse complement strand
TCGAAACCGTCGCACATACAGTTCTTGCGCAATCGCGAAGAGGTTGCTCACCACAAAGTAAAGGGCAATTGCCGCCGAAATAGTGTACGCCACAAAGAAGATAACAATTGGTAGAACGTAGCGCATTTGGGCATGCATGGTGCGCTGGAAGTCGTCTTTAAAGTTTGGTTCCGCGTCTGGTTGGCGGGGCTCGGGTGCCGGCATAGCATACTTAGCTTGAAAAAATTGGGTCACTCCCGCCAACAGAGCGAGCGGGAGGCTACGGCCGGCCATATCAATAACCCCCAAAAAGAACATACTCACCAAAGCAGGTACGGCGACGATAGGGTAGAGCAGGTCGGTATTGATATCAGGAAGTGCTACACCACCACCGCTATACACAGACAGGTAGAGTGCGATAATAATCGGAATCTGCAAAAAAATAAGGAGTATGCTCGCGAAGGGGTTAAGTCCCGCCTCGCGGTAAAGTGCCATCATCTCGCGTGCTTGTGCTTCGCGATCGTCTTTGTATGTTTCTTTCAGCACTTTTAGTTTTGGCTCGAGCTCCCGCATGATGACCTGTGTTTTGGTGGCCTTCACCGAGAGGGGAAGTAAGATGAATTTTACCACCACTGTCGTCGCTACAATTGCTAAACCAACATCCCCACCTGGAATCACGGAAATAAAAAAAACCAGCGCGTTGTAGACTGGGTCGAAGAAAAACGTGTGCCAAATAAAACTAAACATGGAGAGAGGGGTTAGCGGTTGGTGCAGGTCATTCTAGCGAGCTTTGGTGGCCTCTGCAAGTAAGGTCGCGAGCTCGTCTCGAACGACCGACACAGTAGCGGTAGCAGCGGCAGGTTTTACCAAGCACTGGAAAATGCCTGTTAGGTGTGTGTCGTCTTGGTACGTAGTAAGGGTAGCGTAGAGTTGGCGTCGCAACCGGTTGCGGTCGACCGCCCGGCGGTAGACCTTCTTTCCGACAACCACCGCTCCGTAAAATGAGTCGTGTGGTGTGTAAACGAGCGTGAGGAACGTACCGTGATACCGTCGACCCTGCTTAAAGAAGCGGTTGAAGGCGGCTACGGTGAGTCGTTTAGATTTAGCGAGCATACTGATGAAGCGCATCTATATACTACTACCGCACCACCGAGACAGTGGTGCGGTAGTGGGTATTAGGTGGGTATCGTTGTTAGCGAGATTTTTGTACCGCCAGTTGAGCACGCCCCTTACGACGGCGGGCTCGGAGTATCTTGGCGCCCGTCTTGGTAGCAGCACGTACGAGAAAACCGTGCGTCGTCATACGCTTCTTTTGACTGGGTTGATAGGTTCGTTTTGGCATAGGTGTGCGTTTAAACTATGTGGGCCATACTATACACGAGGAATGTAATTATTCAAGCTCTCGCAATTGGGCTGCGAAGGGGGGTAATCACCGATTAATCCACCTCACTTCTCAACACAGCCATCACCAAATTACCCACAGCTCTCTACAGTAGTTATACACAAACTTTCCACACTTGACAGTCCGGATGCCTGGAACTGTACCGTTTATCACCAAAGTATTTACAGTTTGGGTGTGGCGTATATAATCTAACGTACTGCTAATCGATTTTGTTTGACAGCCATGCAACTCCAACCGCACACTCGAGACTCACAAAGCTTCATCAAGACTGAACAAATTGATGTAAAACAACTCTGGGATGATGCGTTGGTGACTATCGAATTATCGATTACTCCGGCTAACTTTAAGACGTGGTTTAAAGATACGCACATTGTCTCACTCGAAGATGGAACGGTAACCCTGGGTGTACCGAGTGTGTTTGTGCGTGACTGGTTGTCAGATAAGTTTCAGACCATGATTCTAAAGGTGCTCCGGGAACTCTCACCGCACGTCCGTAGTATTGAATATGCCGTCGTACAACGTAATGATCGACGAAGTGAAACCAAACAACAAACGGTTAATGCTGCACTACCACTTGAGGAGTACTACATCAATAAAAGCGACAATCTTAATCCAAAATACGTTTTCGAAACGTTTGTGATTGGCCCTTTCAATGCCTTAGCACATACCGCCGCCAAGACAGTGGCTGAAAAGCCGGGTATTGCGTACAACCCACTGTTTATCTACGGCAAGACAGGTCATGGTAAAACCCACTTGATTCAGGCGGTTGGTAACCAACTTAAGCGGGCTGGTAAAAAGGTGTTTTACGTTACGAGTGAACGTTTTACGGTTGACTATTTCAATTCACTACAGAACGGTACTGCCAACAGCTTCAAAGACAAGTACCGCCAGTACGACGTTCTTATTATGGATGATGTACAATTCTTAGCCAACAAAGAGAAAACCCAAGAAGAACTCTTTCACCTCTTTAACGCACTACACGACAACAACAAACAGATTGTTTTCTCAAGTGATATTCATCCTGCGCTACTCTCCGGCCTGGAGGAGCGACTGCAGTCGCGCTTCTCACAGGGAATGATTGTTGATATCCCGGCTCCTGACCTCGAATCTCGTGCCGCCATCCTACGTGCTAAAGCTGCCCAAAACTCAATTTCACTCGAAGATGATGTAGTTGATCATTTAGCCACCACTATCGAAGGTAACATTCGCGAACTTGAAGGTGCTCTAAACACTATTATGTGCCAGTCACAGCTACTCGGTCGCACCCTTAACCTGGAAGAGGTTAAATTAATTATTAAAAACAGCACGCGACCACGTAAAACCCTTGCCGTCTCTGATGTAGTCGACAAGGTCGCGCGGTATTTTGATATCGACCCGTCATCAATCTACGAAAAGACGCGACGGAAAGAGGTGGTTAAGCCAAGACAGCTGATTATGTACATTCTCCGAGAAGATTTCCAGGTCTCCTACCCGGCAATTGGACAAAAACTTGGTGGGCGCGACCACACCACAGTTATTCACTCGTGTGAGAAGATTAAAAACGAGCTCAAAGGTAACGCTGACTTAGAAGAGGAAATAACTCAGGTACGACTACTCCTTAAATAAAGCGTGCTTTAAAAAACCGACAGGTTGTCCTGTTGGTTTTTTTTAACATACATAAGCGACAGCTACTGGGTGGGGAGAAGCTGTGGGGTAGGGTGTGGATGATCGTCGTATGAGTGCTGGTTATAGAAGCAGTAACCTGTTAGAAACCTGGTCTCGAGAGACCGTTTATACACACCTCTTAGAAGTGTCTGGAGTTATCCTCACCACTCTCTACAGCCACACACTCGTTATACCTATTACCCACAGTTCAACAGTCTGAGATTCACTCGATAGTAGGCCATAGATTTTGCTTTTCCACACTTCCACACCCCTAATAAGAGAGCGTATAATAGAACTATACAAAATAACCAATCGACGTTATGCACATTACGGTTGCTACGGAAGTACTACAGAAAAAACTAGAACTAGTGGCTCGCGTAAGCACTAAGCATGTGACGTTACCGGTCTTGCAGTGTGTCCTCCTTGAGGTTACGGGTGGTACTATCACACTTAAAGCTACTAATCTTGAGATCGGTATTGAAGCAGATGTAACCGGTACGATTGAAGAGGAAGGGAATGTGGCTGTACCAGCTGCGACGCTTATTCAAACAGTAAATCTACACACGCAAAAAGAAGTAACGTTGCGGGTTGAGGAGGGGTCGTTGGTGATCGAAGGAAGAGAATCCACGTCACAGATTAAAACCGTGCCGCACGACGAGTTTCCCACTATCCCACGTCTCACCACAGACCCACAGGTGGTAAATGGGGCACAATTTGCTACGGGAATTAAGACAGCTGCCTTCGCCGCCTCGCAGTCATCTATTAAGCCAGAGTTGGGGAGTGTGTATATATTTCAAAAAAAAGAACATAGCCTAACCTTCGTGGCTACCGACTCCTTTCGCCTGTTAGAAAAAACAGTTACCCAGCCCAAGCTAGCTCTTGAGCAGTCACTCCTCATTCCTCATAAAAACGCCCTCGAGCTTATGCGTATGTTGGAGTCGGTTAGTGATGATCCGCAGCTACAGGTAGACGAAAACCAGTGTGCCTTTACGTTTACTGACGGAGTCTATATTACATCTCGCTTGACAGCTGGATCGTTTCCCGATTACGGACAAATTATTCCAAAAGAGTACGTGACACACGCTACGGTGTTACGAAAAGATCTTATGCACGCCTTTCGTAAGACAAATATTTTTCTGAACAAGTTCATGCAGGTCGGCGTTATCGTAACGAGCGACTCACTTACGATATCGGCTAATAGTGGCGAGGTTGGTACTACAACCGAGTCCGTTACAGCAACAGTTGAGGGTGATGAGTTGACGTTAAATTTTAACCAACGATACATCGCAGAGGTGCTTCCACACATTAATGATGACAGCCTCGTGTTACATTTTGCCGGTATTGGGCGACCGGTTGTGTTGGAAGGGGTGAACGATAAAACAATGCGGTACCTGGTGATGCCGATGAATCGGTAAGTTTATGAAAAAAGAGCGCGGCCTTAAACAACTTAATACGCTCTTTGACCGTTACCGAACCAGACTCGTAGCACCAGAGCGCGTGGTGCTCGATGAGGTGGTACGTGTGGTTGATGAGTTGCTTGGTATCACACTGACTCCCACACAGCTGCGGTACTCGCCTGCGACGCGCACAGTTCATATTACCAGCGGTATGATTCGAGCCGAAGTGTTGCCACATCAAGAACGAATTCTTAGTCACCTAAAAAATCGACTCGGGTCCCGGTCGGCGCCGACGCGCATAGTGTAGTTAATCGTCCTCCTCTTCAGTTTCCGACGGTTCTAAATCAGTCGCCTCATCCGACTCGGTTGCCGGTAGGTTGAGGTCTGAAAATAGGTTACTGTAGGTACGTTCTTTCCAACGCTGTACCCCGTATTCCCATAAGGTGTATTGCCCGTCGCTAGCGGGGTTTTGAGGGTACTGTCCACGTGGGTTATTTTTATCAACAAAGTGCAAGATGGAATGAATACCACCCGTTAATGCTTCGAGGTTCACCTCTTGCTCAGGATCGTTTTGGAGTAACTGGGTAACAAAGTAGGCTGTATCGAACGACTCACCACGCAGGATTGGCTTTAGCGACGGGTCGAGTGCGGCTGGTTGGGGGAATTGTTCTACTGAGGTTGATGCGAGTGCAACATCCATAAATTCTCGCCACATTGGGGTAGCAATTAGTCCCGAGAGGCCGCCACCCATTGTGTCGTTATTGTTGTTCCCGGTCCATAGACCGACGGCGAGGTTGGGGGTGTACCCCATAAGCCAGGCATCACGAAGGTTGTTGGTACTACCCGACTTTAGCGCAACATCACGTTCGCCAAAGTTTACGAGTGAGAAGTTACCCCACAACGGCGCACGCGCTACATTATCGGAGAGGATGTCACTCATGGTGAGTGCCGTCTCTCGTGAGAGTACTCGTTCACCAGTTGGGTCAGAAGCTTCGATGGTGGTACCCCGGGAGTCTTCGATGCGTAGGATTGCTCGCGGCGGCACACGTACCCCTTCGTTGGCTAAGGTAGCGTACGCCCCAGTATGCTCGAGCAGCTTGACCTCGCCACCACCGAGCACGAGTGTGAGACCGAGGCGGTCGGGGTCGTTAAGGGTCGTAATACCCATATCTGTAGCTAACTTAATGGCGTCGCGAAGTCCGGTGAGGTAGAGAACTTTAACTGCTGGGATATTAAGTGATTGTGCAAGGGCGTTACGGAGACTGATAGGTCCTACAAATTCGTTGTTGTAGTTGTTTGGACTGTAGCATGGGGTTTCGCTGGTGTACTCCCAGGGCTCGCAGGCGGTGCTAAACTGTGTCCGTACATCGTACACAATAGTGCGGTCGGTATACCCCTCCTCGATGGCTGAAGCGTAGACAATTGGCTTAATCGATGAGCCAGGTTGTCGTGGGGCAAGTGCAACATTAAAGTTACCCTCAATTTCGGTATCAAAGTAGTCACGCGACCCAACCATCGTGAGGATGTCGCCAGTTTGCGGATTGAGTGCGACGAGGCCAGCATTACTTGCGTCGTAGCGTTCGATATTCTCAGCTACACCATCAGCAATGATTTGTTCTGCTTGTTGCTGCCACTGCCAGTCGAGTGTGGTGATGACGCGAAACCCTCGCTCAGCAAGTGCTTCCTCGCCATACCGTTCAGCGAGTTGTTCGCGCACGTACATTACAAAGTGTGGTGCTTTGATACCAGTGACCGACTGTGGTGCGAAGGTAACCTCAGTTGCCATTGCTTCAGTAAACTCATCTTCGGTTATAAACCCGTTTAGCTGCATGCGCTTAAGCACTAAGTTTTTTCGCGCTTCCAGCGCATCTCGATTGTTGCCATAGGGAGAGAGGTAGGTTGGTGCCTGGGGGAGCGCAGCGAGGTAGGCTGCCTCAGGTAGCGATACTTCACTTGCTGATTTATCAAAGAAGGCCTGACTAGCCTCCTCAACCCCATAAATAGTTCCGCCATACGGAGACTCATTAAGGTAGTGCTCAAGAATCTCATCTTTTGACAGGACCTGCTCCAGTCGGATGGCGAGAATAGCCTCTTTAATCTTACGGGTTAGACGTTTTTCTTGTTCCAACACCGAGTTCTTAATCACTTGCTGTGTGATTGTAGAACCACCTTGACCACCGAGCAGATCACCTTCAGAGAGGTTGGAGAGAGCGGCTCGTATAATTGCTCGGACATCAATGCCGCGGTGGTTGTAGAACTGGTCATCTTCGATGGCGACCGTGGCGTTTTTTAGGTGGTACGATATCTCTTCAAACGGAATGATGGTGCGTCGCACATCTTGATGTAAGTCGTACAGGAGTACCTCACCTGTCCGGTCGAATATTTTTGTGGACTGTAAAATCCGTCGCTCTTCAAAGGTTGAGAGATCGGGAATTTCCAAGGTAGCCACCCACAAAAAAACCCCACCAGCCACAATAAGGAGGAGTACACCAATCCCGATGAGTCCATCAATGAGGAGTTCGCGGAGGTGGTGTCGAACCCATCGTGTTATTTTTTTCCAGTTAACCATAGCGTTTTGTGCACCGTATAAAATCATACTAGCACGCTTTGTCCAGCTCTCTTTACTACGCGTGTGTGGTAGAGTTATGACACAACACTATGGCAAAACTGTCCGAAGAATTACAACTACGTGGCTTTATTCACCAACATACCGGTGAATCACTGAGTGAGATACTTGATGGCCCAGCACGAACCATCTACCACGGTATCGATCCCTCAGCTGACTCTGCACACGCTGGTAATATGGTGATTTGGATTTTGCTACGACATCTCGCTGCAGCGGGTCATAAGATTATTTTTTTAGTCGGTGGTGGTACGGGTCGTATCGGTGACCCAAAACCGGACGCTGAACGAACGTTGCTCGACGAGGCAACGATAGATGCAAACGTAGCCGGGATACAGAAACAAGCCCAACACCTTATCGGTACCGAAGAAAATCAGGTGATTTTTGTTAATAACAATGATTGGTTAGGGGAGGTGAAATTAATCGACTTCCTACGAGGTATTGGTAAGCATTTCACTGTAAACGAATTACTAAAAAAAGACGCTATCGCCTCGCGATTACAAACTGATGTCGGTCTGTCGTACACAGAATTTGCCTACCCACTTCTACAGGGGTACGACTACCTCGAACTCCACCAACAGTACGGGTGCGACGTACAGGTAGGTGGGTCCGATCAGTGGGGAAATATTGTGGCGGGTGTCGATTTAGTGCGCCGCAAAGCGCAGGCTGAAGCGCACGCCGTCACAGTGCCACTCGTGATTGACAAAGCAACGGGTAAGAAGTTCGGTAAGAGTGAAGGAAATGCGGTGTGGCTCGACGCTGAGAAAACCAGTCCGTACACGTTTTACCAGTTCTGGTTAAACGTGAGTGACGAGAGCGTTATCGATTATTTAAAATTATATACCACACTGGCACTATCGGAGGTAGCTACGCTGGAGCAGCAGCACCAAGCCGATCCTGGTGCGCGCCATGCCCAACGTCGGTTGGCGTACGAAGTTACTGCGTTAGTGCACGGGCAGACAGCGGCTGAGGAGGCCACGCATGTGTCCGAAACACTATTTGGTGACGGTGTGATTGCTAATCTTACGCCGACCGAGATTACTCTCCTTAAATCCACCGCTCCGTGCACGACGGTACCCGCTGGGGGGTTAGTGGTGGATGCTTTGGTGGCAACCGAGCTCGCTACCAGTAAACGAGAAGCACGCACATTTATTGCGGGTGGAGCGGTACTGCTCGATGGCGAGAAGATTACTGACCTCGATGCGAGCCTTTCACCCACGGTGGGGGCGATACATATAATTAAGCGCGGTAAAAAACACTTTTCCTTGGTGGAGCTGGTGTAAGTGACGGTGTAACTAATTCACTACACAGACACCGGCGACGCGGTACGTGTCGCCGGTGTCTTTACATTTCGTCAATATCGTCAAAGGTGTCGTAATCGACATCTTCCGCGTCGTCTTCAAGGGAGGCCTCTTCGTCTTCATCCGCTTCACTCTCATCAGTTGGGGACGACTTTTCATCAGCCCCGGTTTCGGGGAGGTGTCCAAACCCTTCCTCCTCTTCTTCAACCTCATCTTCGTCGTCGAGTTCTTCTAAGGCGTCATCGCCAAGTTCAAGATCCTCGTCACCTTCACTAGCGGAATCTAGTTCCTCGTCTGTATCGTTGCGAAACCAAAGCATAGCAATCTACGTGATGTATAAATGTTGGCTGTGATTATAACCATTGCGCGCTGGCGCGCAACCCTTTAGCTGGGGTATTACCGGTGGTGCGCTAACGCCGTAATTCCTACCGCAATTGCGTCGTACTCATCATCGAGTGCGTTGGCGGGTGCATTACTAACCAGTCGGCACACCATATCGATTACCGCGCGTTTATCGCTCTTACCGTACCCTGTAACAGCAATTTTGATTTCTTGTGGACCAAACTCACTAATGGTGCAGTTAGCCGCTTTTGCCAGGTAGATACAAATACCCCGCATTTGCGCGACGGCAATAGCGGTCTTTTGGTTCTGGTTAAAAAAGAGTGTTTCTATCGCGACCATATCAGGAGTGTAGGCAGCGATTAATTGCTGCACCTCTGACCCTGCGGCAAAGAGGCGGTCTACCAGGTGTGCGGTCTTTTCGGTCTCGATACACGTTGAGTGAAGGAGGGCTTCACCTTGTGTGGTGTGTTCAAGGATGGCTACACCTAGGCGGTCGTACCCAGGGTCGATTGCGAGCACTCGCATAGTTAGCTCGCCTCGGCACTGTCCGCAGCAGTGTAGACATCAGTAACGTCATCGATGTCTTCCAGTTTCTCGATAAATTCGGCTAGCTTCTCGCCCGTTGCATCGTCGAGATCCATCGGCATTGTGGGTGTGTACACGCCATTGGTTTTAGTGAATGCCCAGGCAGCTGAGCCGGGAGTACCAAGCTCAAGCCCAGCTTTGGAGAATGTGCTCCGGACAGCGGCTGCGGTTCGATTGTTATTATCAGTCACTGCCTGAATAAGCATGGCGACACCGCCTGGCCCATAGCCTTCGTACAACACCTCTTCAATCGCCGCTCCAGTGGTACCCGCACCTTTGGCCACTGCACGTTCGATATTATCCTTCGGCATCGAGTCTTTTTTAGCTCGCTCAATAGCAGCGGCCAATCCTGGTGACGCAATATCACCGTTTGCGTTACGAGATTCGATGGCGATGACAGCTGAGTGTTTAGAGAATATCTTACTCTTAGCTGCGTCTGTAGCAGCTTTTTTATGCTTTATTTTTGACCATTTATTGTGTCCAGACATATGTGTTTTCGTTAGCACTAGTTAGTCTACTGAATTCTAGTAAACCCGCAACTACTGGTCGAGGTGGCGACAGGCTTCAGGTGTTACTACACGGCCACGGGGTGTGCGTTCGAGGAGGCCTTGGCGGATCAGGTACGGTTCGATGACGTCTTCAATCGTTGACGGCTCTTCACCAGTAGCCGCAGCAATCGTGTTGAGTCCTACGGGGCCACCATTAAACGTGTACATAATTGCGTGCAGCACGGCGCGGTCGGGTGCGCCAAGCCCTAAGTTGTCTATTTCGAGGAGGTTAAAGGTCTGCTCTACAATGGTGTCAGTAACCTCACTCCCTTCCAGTTGCGCCAAATCGCGGCAGCGTTTTAGAAGGTAGTTAGCGGTGCGTGGGGTGGCTCGGCATCGACTGGCGATGTCATGCAAAACCGCAGCGTCAATTGTTACGCCGAGTAGTTCGGCTGAACGTTTTAAAATGTCGGCAATTTCGGACGTTTCGTAAAATTCGAGTCGGAAGGTACCACCAGAAAAACGTGAGCGCAGGGGAGCTGAGAGGAGTGAAATACGTGTGGTCGCTGCCACCAAGGTAAAAGGTGGAAGCTCGAGCTGGACCGTCCGTGCTGACGGACCCTTACCAATAATAATATCGAGTACGCCAGACTCCATCGCTGGATACAACACTTCCTCAATACTCTTTGAGAGCCGGTGTATCTCATCAATAAATAGCACATCTCCGGGGGATAGGTTAGTGAGGATGGCGGCCAAATCACCCACCCGTTCAATGGCGGGTCCCGATGTGATACGCATATTGGTACCGAGCGTGGTAGCGATAAGGTTAGCGAGCGTGGTTTTTCCGAGGCCGGGTGGCCCGTAGAGGAGAATGTGTTCCGCAGCGTGTCCCCGTGCGCGAGCGGCGGTCAAAAGAATCCGAAGGTTCTCTTTTGTCTTCGCTTGACCCACGTACTCTTCCCAGCGGTTTGGGCGCAATGTTTGGTCTAGGTTGCCGGCGCCGTCGCGGGTAAAGGTTGGAGTACTCATGTTTGACATTGTACCGAAAAGGTATCGGTAACGCATCTTGGCAGTAGGTACTCGTATGGTATGACCACTACCGAGAAAAGTGTTGACAATTATGTAATGTATGCTAGTATATTGCCTAAGTTTGATCCCCACACGCACGTGCTGTATGCCCGTGTCGTTCCTCGGCAGTTAAAAGAAAAACGCTCACACGAGCGCGCATTTTTGCGTGTTTGGTTTGCGGCAGAACTTCTCTAAGTACCCTGGGTGGTGTGGCGAGGGTGGTCCGGTCCTCATCCTTGAATGAGTGTGCGGGGCCATTTCTTAGCGCAACATCCACTTTCTATGCGGAAAGCGTACTTAGAGAAGTTCTGAAACAAACCTTTTTCCGACTATAGCACAGCGAACCAGCTCGTCACCTTGTGACGAGCTGGTTTTCGTTATGTAACTACACGATATGGTTTGTGATATCGATATCCTCTTCAGTTTCTACAGCCGGTACCGTCTGTTGCCGCTGATTACTGGTGTCGACCACGCGTTCTAGTTCGGCGAGCGTGGTGACTCCTTGGAGTACCTTTTCGACACCGTCGGCGGCCATCGAAGGGATACCTTGGGGAGCTGCTGCCTCAGCGACCATATGCTCACGAGGGTCGCGGATAATAATTTCTTCTACCGCGGGGTCCATACGTACGGCTTCAAAAATACCAATCCGCCCCGAAAAACCAGTCTCGTTACAGTGGTTGCAGCCAGTGCCGCGATAGAGTGTGTAGGGTGTTTGCACGGCTGGTGGTGCGGGGTGGGTGGCGAGAATACGATCGATAACCTGGGTTTCCTCAGGGGTGGCGGTGTACGTCTCTGAACAGTGGGTACAAATGTTGCGCACGAGTCGTTGTCCCAGGATGATATTTACCGCACTACCCATAGAGCGCGGGTCCACCCCTAAATCAATCAGACGTGTAAACGCAGCGTAGGCGTTGTTGGTGTGCAGCGTAGAAAAAACGAGGTGACCAGTTTGAGCAGCGTGCACCGCCGTCTCTGCCACTTCGCGGTCGCGAATCTCACCCACCATGATGACGTCCGGGTCTTGGCGCAAGACAGCCCGGAGACCGGTTGCGAAGGTGTACTCATCACTCACTTGCGTTTGTACAATTTCAGCCAACTTGTACTCGACCGGGTCTTCAATAGTAATAATTTTTCGATCGCTGGTGTGTACCTCTTGGAGGAAGGCGTAGAGCGCAGTCGTCTTACCAGAACCAGTTGGACCCGTGGTGACAATCATACCGTTTGGTCGGGCTAACTCAGCATCGATAACTGCTTGCAACGTCTGATTGAGACCTAAGTTAGCGAGTTTAAAACTTGCGACAGATGGGTCAAGCAAACGCATCACGAGCGACTCGCCAGCAGCTCCTGGAATGGCTGAGGCCCGTACTTCAATCGTTTGCTCTCCAACCGTGAAGCTGAAGCGGCCGTCCTGGGCCTCATCAACAATATTGAGAATCATACTCGCCAATAATTTAAGGCGTGAAATGAGACGAGTATAGATACTCCGCTCTAAGTCGATAACATCGTGCAGTACCCCATCGAGGCGATACCGTAAGCGAATACCAGCTTCCTCGGGTTCGATATGGACGTCCGAGGCGCTCAGCGCGAGTGCGCCGGCAAAGATTGTCTCGAGTGTTTCAGACACGCGCCGCGCAGAGTTCATGGTACGAATATTAAGGAGGTGGTCGCGAACGGCTACAATATCCTTAAAGGAGCGCATCAACTCGGTAATGTGATCAGGATCGATATCGAGTACGCCGCGTTTTACAGCCTCGGTGTGTTTTTGGTCTTCGTAACGACGCCAGGCGTGTTCAAGGTTAGCGGTAGAGGTGAGGTACCGCGTGATAGTAAAGCCCTTATCTTCCAGGCGTCGTAACAAGGCTTTGGTTTGTGGTCGGTTTGGGTTACGCATAGCGATACCAATTTTTTTCCGTACCCGCTCAAACGCCGCTACGTTGGCCGCCCGCGCCTCGGCTTCGGGGATGGTGGTGAGCGCTTCGGGATTAATAGTGATGCCGGGCATATCGATGTATTGCAGGCCGTACTGGGTAGCGAGTTGTCGCAGCAGGCTTTCTTCTTCGGCTCGTCGAATCTCGTCGAGGCGCTCAGCGTTGTAGGTAGTGTCAAATTGGACCATGGTACCTTCATTGTACCAAGCTCTTGAAGCTCATTCAGCGCTTTTCCGTGTTAGTACTGCGTCAGTCTTTATAATTGACAAATAAATTTTCTGTAATATAATGTATAAAACAAATACATGATCTTCAAAGTCAAAGAAAGGACTGAACCATGGTTCGTCTCATTACTCCTGTGCTATTGATAACATTCCTGCTAGGCGGTTGTGTCACTGTCACAGTGCGCAATCCGTACCCCGGGCAGCCACTGCCGGAACTGGTATCGGCACCAGATACAGTGACTGTCTCGTTGCTTCATGTGTATGGAAGTCAGGGTCGTCTGGTGGCCAATAATGTGTATCGCATTAGAAGTGTCTTCGTTCGACCCATCGACGTTAAGATTACCAATCTCTCAAAATATCGCTGGTTAGAACTAAGAAGGGGTTTATTGATATCAGCAAATGCACGAGCAGTATGTGTTCTTGAAACCGAAGGGAGGTATCCTTATTATCGGTGTCGCGTACCACCGCGGTACTTGCCAGTATACAGGCATGACTACGACCGTCGCTACTACTAGCGACGGTCACTTTTTTATTTAGGGGCGCAAAATGCTATGCTCTAGTGTATGGAATGGCAGGTACCTACTGCCGCCGATACCGCGGCGGCTGCAGTCGATATCGTACGCGGACTTACACCGGCACGTACCGCGACCGTGCTCGCTTTACATGGCGACCTCGGAGCAGGCAAGACTACTTTCGTACAAGCACTCGCTCACGCCCTTGGTGTTGGTGAGCCGGTCACCAGTCCTACCTTCGTAATTCGCAAAGACTACACGTTGTCTGGCGCCTGGGATCTCTTAGTGCATATCGATGCCTATCGCCTCGACGAACCTACTGAACTCGAGCGTCTTGGATTTTCCGAATTACTCTCACTGCCGCGTACCCTTATATGTATCGAGTGGGCTGAGCGCGTCGCCGATATACTTCCACCTACCACCAACCACCTCTCTTTTACGATCCTGTCGGACCAACGAATCATTTCTCTGTATCATGCCGAAAACTAAACCCCAACCGAAGACACTTGTTCTCCTCGATGCGCACGCCATCCTCCACCGGGCATATCACGCGTTGCCCGACTTTACCGCTCCCAATGGTGAGCCTACCGGTGCGCTCTACGGCGTTATTACGATGCTCCTAAAGATTATCGAGGATCTTAAGCCTGACTACGTGGTTGCGTGCTACGACCTACCCGAGCCAACCTACCGACACGATGCCTTTGCGGGATACAAAGCCGGACGGTCTAAGACCGACGACGCGCTCGTAAAACAAATCGAGCGATCACGCGATATTCTCGCGGCCTTCCATATACCTATATATGAACATGCAGGGTTTGAGGCCGATGATATGCTCGGGACGATTGTGGCGCAAACCAAGGATGTGGCGGATGTACGGGTAATTATTGCGTCCGGCGATATGGATACACTACAATTAGTAGAGAAAAAACGTGTCCAAGTGTATACCCTTAAACGGGGACTCAACGACACTATTCTCTACGACGAAACAGCGGTTAACGAACGATTCGGGTTTGGGCCAACGCTCATCCCTGACTACAAAGGTCTCCGTGGTGACCCCTCAGACAACATTCCGGGTGTGGTTGGCATCGGTGACAAAGGAGCTACCACACTGATTACTTCCTTTGGTACGCTGGAAAAAATGTACCAAAAACTCCGTACCAGCGACGAACCGTTCCTGACGGCAGGGGTAAAACCACGCATTATCCAGTTACTGAAAGATAATGAGGAGGAGGCCGCCTTTTCAAAAATGCTCGCTACCATTCGACGAGACGCACCAATTGATTTTGTACTCCCTACGGTACACTGGCGCGAGGCTGCCGATACAGAAGCCGTTCTCACTCTCTTTGCTGAGCTTGGGTTTCGTACCCTAGCCGCGCGGATTCGCACCCTCTTTAATATTACCGACAGTGTGAGTCTTGAGCAGTTACGAGAGGGTGTCGCGGACGAGGCGGTGCACGAGGCTCGGGTCATGCTGTGGTTACTCGAGAGCGACCGTACCAGCGCTGACTTTGACGAAATTATCGACTACGGCCGCACGTATTTTGAGACCACCGATTTCGCCACTATAACCGCGCGGTTGACGGAGCGGCTACAAGCAGACACAGATTTGTGGCAACTCTACACCACCGTCGAGCAACCACTAATGCCGGTAATCGATCGTATGAACGACGTTGGTATTTGTCTCGATGTCGGGTATCTCCAAACGCTTTCAAAAAAACTCCACCACGAACTCGATACCCTGGCGGTCACTATTCACGAACACGCGGGCAGTGCGTTCAACATCAACTCACCGAAGCAATTGGGTGATGTGCTGTACGATACGTTGCAATTAAAACCCGAGAAGGCAAAAAAGACTTCGACGGGACAACGGTCGACGCGGGAGTCGGAGCTGGAGAAGATGCGTGAAGCACACCCAATTATTCCCGCTATTTTACGGTACCGTGAGCTGGCGAAGCTCACCGGTACGTACATCGACGCGCTACCGGAGCTGGTAAGTGACGACGGGCGTCTGCGTAGTACTCTCTTACAAACGGGTACTACCACCGGGCGCATGGCGAGCAAGGATCCAAACCTACAAAACATCCCCATTCGTACTACAGAGGGTCGGGCTATTCGTCAGGCGTTTGTGCCCGCCGCCGGACACACACTCGTTGCCATCGACTACTCGCAAATCGAACTGCGAATTGCGGCCATTCTCTCTAAAGACCCGGCGCTGATTGAGATATTTAAAAATGGCGAAGACGTGCACGCTGGGGTTGCCGCCCGCGTGTTTAACGTGCCGGCGGCGGAGGTCACCAAAAATATGCGCCGTCAAGCTAAAGTGATTAACTTCGGTATTCTCTACGGCATGGGTGTGAATGCGCTGCGGCAAAACTTAGGCGGTGAGACGACCCGAGCTGAAGCACAGGAATTTCTCAATGCCTACTTCAATACCTTTACCCGTTTAGCCGAGTATCTTGAGGAAACCAAAGCGTATGCCCGCGAACACGGCTGTACGCGCACGCTCCTTGGGCGCAAGCGCCATTTCCCGGGGATGCAATCGAGTGCACCCTTTATACGAGCCCAAGCCGAACGGATGGCTATCAATGCTCCTATTCAAGGAACGGCGGCCGACTGTATGCGACTGGCGATGTTGCGAGCTGACACGGTGCTGGCCAATTGTGCCGATGGAGCGATGCTGCTGCAGGTTCACGACGAGCTCGTATTTGAGGTTGCTACCGAGGCGCTCGAGTCGGTTGTACCGCAACTTCAAGCGGCTCTTGAAGGTGTCCTGGAGTCGTACGATACACACGACGTCCCTCTGTTGGCTGATGTGCAAGTTGGTAGTAATTGGCGCGAGCTCGCGCCCTGGTCTGCAGCCTAAGCATATGTTACGAGTGCACTACGGAACCGATACAGCGGCCGTGCGAGAAGCCGCTTTTGCCGCTGCGTCGGTCGCTACCCCCGACCTTGTCACCGAAGATGGATATCAACCCGGACAGCTAGCCGACGTAGTGGGTGGTACGTCACTGTTTGGCGAGCACCGGGTGAGTATTATTGATACGCCGACTGAGGAGATGGAGGCTGAGCTCACGCCGTTACTTGCAGCTATGGCTGCGAGTGAAGACACCTTCATTATTATCGAAGGACCACTCGCAGCTGCCGCTAAGAAACGCTACGCCAAACACACTACCGAACTGTTCGAGCATACAGCAGTAAAAGCGGAACGGTTTAACACCTTCGCCCTAGTCGAACCACTGGCACACAAACGCAAGAAGCAGCTCTGGCTGTTGTTGCAGCAAGCTCTGGCGGCTGGGATTGCGGTGGAGGAAATTATTGGGGTACTGTGGTGGCAATTAAAGAGTATTCGTCTAGCAGCCGTTACGAGCAGTGCAGCCGAAGCCGGTATGAAAGACTACCCCTACCGCAAAGCAAAGCAGGCGGTCGCCATGCTTCCGCTGGCAGACGCAGAGCGACTCAGTCACGAATTGCTCCGCCTCTACCACGACGGTCATAGTGGTGAGTGCGATCTTACCGTGGCGCTCGAACAGTGGGTGCTCACATTGTAAAAGACTCGATTTTTACTGCTGGTGTGGTATAGTACCGGCCACGATTTAACATCCGCCCATAGCTCAGTTGGTAGAGCAGCGGCCTTTTAAGCCGAGGGTCCCAGGTTCGAGCCCTGGTGGGCGGACAAGCGCAAAAGCGTCAACCGATAGGTTGACGCTTTTAGCGTGTGACCTGCGTCACACGCGGCGCTTGTCCGAGCCGCAGCGATGTGCAGAGCTTGCGATGCACGAGTGAGGCGGGTTCGCGAACACTTGGTAGATTTGGAGTGAAGCGAACAAATATACTTAGTGATTCGTGAAGACAAGTATTGTCCGAGCCGCAGCGATGTGCAGAGCTTGCGATGCACGAGTGAGGCGGGTTCGCGAACACTTGGTAGATTTGGAGTGAAGCGAACAAATATACTTAGTGATTCGTGAAGACAAGTATTGTCCGAGCCGCAGCGATGTGCAGAGCTTGCGATGCACGAGTGAGGCGGGTGAGAAAGCGTGTGGCGCTTTCGCAAGAGGTTGCCTGCTGCGGAGCAGCGACAACCTGAACAGAATCTGTAAGATTCGCGAGTACTTAGTCTTTTGGGAATACTTGGACCAAAAGACTTAGTAACTTGTGAGGACAACGTTTAGCTGTCCGAGCCGCAGCGATGTGATCAGGCCAGAAATGATTAAATCGGCAAATCAACCGCAAACGCACCCGCTCCAGTAATAAATAGAGAGACTGCCGCAAAAAAGAGGAGGACGTAGAAGATACGTGGCGGTAACGCAGGGTGAGCGATGAAGCGTCGAGTTAGTATGAGGTCGAGGCAGAGTAGCATTAAGGCCAGGGCGGCGTACTGCGTGTAGAAGCCAACTAACAGCATCGCCGCGATTACTACCTTACCACCTACCAAAGGCCACAGTATTAGTTGCTTAGCTACTCCGTTAAGCACTACCGAGAATTGCCCACGTTGCTGCCATAAGCGGATTGCCACGTGAAGCAAGATAATTCCGACGCCAAAGCGCAAGATAAAGTAGGCTAGAAGCGCCAACCACTGAATCGGAATCGGATTGAGAAGCATACCCTAGTGTAGCATCTGCACATACACCTGTCTGAAATCGGGTGACCGAAGCTATCTTCGTGCTATGAGTGAGGACCTCACATCCCTACGAGAACCCTTTTTTTGTGTCGATAAACTCGTATACTAGCGCGATGCAGATACGACTCTTTCTAAATAACATTCGTAGTGCGCACAACGTGGGAGCTATATTCCGTACAGCCGACGGTGCGGGTGTCGAACACGTATACCTTGGTGGCTATACCCCAACGCCAATCGACCGCTTCGGTCGCCGTCAACCCCAAATTGCTAAGACCTCACTCGGCGCGAGCGAGACTGTCCCGTGGGAGGCGGTACCAATTGGTGAAGAGGTGGCGGTTTTGCGCGCTCTACAAGACGCTGGCTTCGCCGTGGTCGCAGTAGAACAAGCGGTGGACAGCGTGTCTCTGTATGAATTCGTCCCGCCAGCGCGGGTGGTGTATGTGCTGGGAAATGAGGTGGCGGGAGTCGATTCGGCAATACTCGATGTGGCTGATACGGTGCTTGAGATACCCCTCCGGGGTGTAAAGGAGTCGCTCAACGTGGCGACCACAGGGGGGATTGTGCTGTTTACCCACCTGCCGCCAGCCGAGTAAGCTCTGCAGTCACCACGGCGGCGTCACTCCACGGCTCTTTTGTATTATGGGGGCCCATAATGTACGGGTCGGTACCTTTGCCAGATACCAACACGTACCCGCCAGCGGGGCAGCGTTCTAAGGCGGTAGCAATGGCGGTCCGACGGTCCATAATAATCTCAGCGTTAGCGTCGTCCGACATGCCCGCTCGCATCGCTTCGACAATTTGGCGTGGGTTCTCATCGTACGGATCTTCGTTAGTCAGAATTATTTCCTGGCAGTACCGTTCGGCGATCGCACCCATCTCAGGCCGCTTCCAGGTGTCGCGCCCACCGCCGGTGTTACCTAAGACACCTACTATCGGGTAGTCCTTAAATGCTTCGTACAATTGGGTGAGCGAGTCGGGGGTGTGGGCGTAGTCGACAATTGCGGTAACGTGCCGCCCGTCGGGTAAGTCGGCGCTAAAGGGTTCAACCCGACCATGGATAGGAGGTAAATCGCGCAAGGCTTTTTCGATAGTAGGTAGAGATACTCCCAAGGCCTGGGTGAGGGTAATGGCCGCTAAAGCATTGGCCACATTAAATTTTCCAATCAGGGGCACCCGAATAGTGCGCTCCTCGTCGCCGTCGGTAAAAATGAGACTCACCCCATCGCGCTGCAAGGTGTACAACTTTAAGTCAGTGAGCGAGTAGGGCAGTTGGTGCTCGACCGCGGCGCGCAGAAAATCGGCCCCGTGCTCGCTATCGGCATTGGCGACAATATACCGGGGACGTTTTTTTGAGCGTTCTAGTTGGTGCGCAATTTCCAACTTGGCGGCTTTGTACTTCGCAAACGAACCATGCGACTCAATGTGCTCGGGGGTTAGGTTGGTAAACACCAACGCATCGAGTTCAATAAACCGGTGGCGCGACTGGAGGACCCCCTCGCTCGTGAGCTCGACGACAGCGTGCGTGCAGCCTTTCGCCACCGCGGTATGAAAAAAGCGTTGGGTAAACCACCGGCCCGGTTGGGTCATTTTATAGAGGTTGCGCTCCGTTTCTGCACCATAGGTAAATTGTATGGTTGAGAGTGAAGCGACGCTATGCCCATTGGCGCGCAGGATGGCGGCGATGAGTTCCGTTACCGTTGACTTGCCTTTTGTACCGGTCACCCCAATTACCGTGAGGTGCTGCGACGCATTGCCGTAGCGCAGGTGACTCACCCAAGCCCAGAGCCAGTGGTACGGTGGCCGCAGGAGACGTACGAGTGGGCGCGGGAGGAGTTTTTTTAGCCAGTAGAGCAGCGTAGACATATTGCAAGTATACGTGCTCGACAGCGTTTTTTCTAACCAGACGTGTGGTCCGAGTTGTTGTGCGTACGTCGCCACCCGTACCAGCAACTAAGTCCCAGTAGGAGACCAGCTACCGCGCTTATAAGTAGCAGCCCAAGCGGGTAGCGGTCAGGCGCGGTACTACTGCCGGCAGCGACCGGGAGCGTGAAGGTGGTCTCTGTCACCGTGGTAGTGTCGTTGAGAAAACGCGCCGCTATAGTGTACACACCAGGGGTAGTTAACAGCGTTGAGAAACCAGTCGGCCCAATCCGCGGGTTGCTGATACTACCCGAGAAAATCGTTGTCTCACCGCGCGTAACCGTTACCCAGACGTCGGTATACACAATGTCTTCTGTAGAGGTTGCACTAAACAGCGAAAAATCAAAACGCGTCAGCCCGGCCGTGTCAGGGAACTCTGGTTGGTACCCAATATCGATAAAATATTCGTCTATTGTTACTTCGTGGGTTCCGCCATTTGTGTGCGCGATTGCAGTACCAACGAGGCAAAGCCAGGCACAGAAGGCTGTGAGCAGATAGCGAATCTGTCGTTGGTATCGCTGCATAGTTACTCAACCGCTACGACAGCTTCAATCGGTGTATCGGCAAAGGTCCAGGCAGCGTGGGTGTTGGCGTTGAGGCTGACCGTAATGCGATGTGGCCCTTCATCACTAAAGTATGATGCCGGGATGTAGATCCATTCGGCGTACTCGCGGCCGACTTTTTCGCCGTCGACATAGACGTGTAAATGGCCTTCATTAGGTACAGGTGTCTGATCAATCTTTTCTGGGGTGATGGTAAAGTTCTCGAGCGCCACCCGTACGGTGTAGGCTCCCATCATATCGGGTATCGTCTCGACAATTGCGACGTTTGGTACGGGTGCGTCGTCACGCACTGGAATTGGCTCTCGGCGCATAGCCATACCGGGGTTAGATTGGTCGGTTGGGGCGGGGGTTGGCTCTACAGTCGGCACGTCGCCGGTATATGAAACGAGGGTGGGTAGCTGCGTAGCAGCGACTGCGCCAAACACTATTCCCACCAATCCTGCGACGATGCTGTGCGTATACATACAAAATATTACTTAGGTAGGTTCATTGTAGGTTGTAATGCAACCTACCGTCAACTCGTGGGGTGGTACACTACTCAGGTATGCAAAAACGTTGGGTACAGTGGGTTGGTCTCGTATGTCTTATGGTCGTGGCGACTACCGTACGTGTTGCGCTTACGACGTCTTCACCCAGCTACACCCCGACCGCAGACGCCCTCGCTGCGCACAATGCCTACTTTGCCACCAACCCAAGTTTTAGTGAGACGGCTACCTACATGGAGGCGGTCGCCCGCCGTGAGGGTGGTGCGTATGCTTTTGAGGTACTTAAAAACGGGAGCCTACCACCGGGAATGGACACCCACCTGATCGGACACTTTGTGGGCGACATCATGTACGAACAGGAGGGGATTCACGGCATGCGCTACTGCGACGAAGCAGTCGGCTACGCCTGCGCCCACTCGGTCGTTATTAATGCCCTCTTACGCGATGGCCCCGGTGTGTTTGACGTTATTAACGATGTCTGTGCCTCCATTGGCCTACCCGGTAGCTACGATATGTGCTTCCACGGCTTTGGGCATGGGGTGTTGGCGTATACGGAGTTTCATCTTCCCGAAGCGATCGAACTCTGCGACTTGGTCGGCACTGAGAAAAATAACGATTGGGAGGAGCAAGAGTGTCTCGGCGGCGTGATTATGGAGATGCGTGGCGGCATTCACGATCCAGAGTTGTGGGCGGTCAACGGGAAACCGTACCTCGACCCCGACAACCCGCTCGCCATGTGCCAGGCCGACTACCTACCAGAGAAGTATCGCGAGATGTGTTATATCTACATAACGCCGTTTATTTTTGATTACGAATCGCCGGCCGACATTCCGCCACCAACCGTGTACGCCGATTCGATGGCCTGGTGTGAGCGCATCGACGATGCGTACGAGCGCTCCGATTGTTACGCTGGCTTTGGTAAAGAGTACGTCGGGTTTGCGCTTGGTCGCGACGTTCGCTACCTCAATTTCATCACACCCGAACAGGCCGGTCTCGTTCACGACTGGTGTAATCTGGCGCCGACCGAGGAGGGAGCGTTGTCGTGTATGGAGTTTGCACTTTATAGCGTGTATCGCTCGGGTAGTATCGGCTTCGATGGCGCCCTTACGTTTTGTAGCCAGGCGCGTACGCAGCGGAGCGCCGATATGTGCTACCACCACTTCTTCCGGGTGGCGCACCGCTTCCATGGGCCAGGCCGCTACGAGCGACAGTTGTGTCCGTTGGTTCCGCCTAATCGGGTCGCCGAGTGCCAGGCGGCGTTTCGCTCTGGCGCCGACTGGCTGGGGAGCCCGTCGTAAGCTCCGAGGTTGGTGCTACACTAGAGGTGTATGAAGTACGTCTGGTGTCGCCGTTTGGTGGGAGTCAGCCTCGCTCTGCTGTTTGTTGGGGCTGGATTGTACTTTACGGCGTCGCCACAACCGTCTACGCCGCCAGTTGCTACAGCCATGACAGTACATAATGCGTACTTTACCACCAACGCAACCCTCCCTGCCGTTACCAGCTACCTAGAGACGGTCGCGCGCCAAGAAGGCGCAGCGCAGGCATTTGCCGTACTCGAGCAGGCGACCTTACCTCACCCGTTGGATACCCATCGAATTGGCCACGCACTCGGCGACATCATGTACGAACAGGAGGGGATTCACGGCATGCGCTACTGCGACGAAGCAGTCGGCTACGCCTGCGCCCACTCGGTCGTTATTAATGCCCTCTTACGCGATGGCCCCGGTGTGTTTGACGTTATTAACGATGTCTGTGCCTCCATTGGCCTACCCGGTAGCTACGATATGTGCTTCCACGGCTTTGGGCATGGGGTGTTGGCGTATACGGAGTTTCACGTACCCGAAGCGATAGAAATGTGTAGCCTCGTTGGTACCGCTGCCAACGATAACTGGGAAGCGCACGAGTGCCTCAGTGGCGTGATTATGGAGCTTCGCACTGGCAACCACGACCCAGAGTTGTGGGCGACCAACGGTAAACCGTACCTCGACGACACTAACCCCCTAGCGCTTTGCGCGGCCGACTATATGCCGGAGGAATACCGTCCTATGTGTTACGTCTACAGCACCAGCTTTATCTTCGACCACGTATCACCGGACGGACCGCCACCACCAACCGTGTACGCCGACGCGATGGCCTGGTGTGAGCGTATCGACGATGCGGACGAGCGTTCTGGTTGCTACGCCGGGTTTGGTATGCAGTATCTCTGGCTAGTACTCGGGGGCGACGGACGGAACCGTAATAACCTGACCGCGCCACAGGCCGACACCCTCCACCAGTGGTGTGGCGAAGCGCCAACGGAGGAAGGATACCTGGCCTGTATGGAGTACGCCCTCCTGACCACGTACCAAGCGGGGAGCATTGGCTACGATGGCGCCCTCACGCTCTGCGGCCAGTCGCCTACACCAATGGCTGCCGACACCTGCTACCAAACGCTCTTCGAAACCGCTAATTTGTTTTTTGGCGCTGGTAGCTACCAACGAGACTTGTGTGCCGCCGTGCCGCCACAACGCGCAGCTGAATGCATGGCAGCGTTTGCAGTATGATAAAAAGAAAACGCCTCGCGCAAAGTGATGTGCGCGAGGCGTCAGGCAGCGAAGTTCAGGAACTGGTTTACGCGTCAGAGCCGACAGCAGTAACCCGAAGGTCTTCGCAGTGGCCCTCGTCGCAAGACAAGAGTCGGCCATCGAGCAGACGCATTGGACCAGTAGGCGGAACCGGGTATTGCCATGACACCACCTGGATGCTCCCGAGTTCGTAGGTTTCCGGATCGAGCCGTTTGGCAATCTCCGGAATTGCCAAGGGGTCCCAGTTGGCATTCTCGCCGACGGTGGGGGGTACCAGCACAATGTGGTCACTTAGCCAGTAGACCGCATCGTAGACCAGCAGTTGTGCCTCCGGATGCAGCTCGAGCTGCATGGTTAGGTCGGGGATCAGCGACTGCGCGAGCTCACTCAGGGCTTCGCGTGAGGCATCGGCTCCGAGCGTGGCCGTGGCAGCTGCCATTGCTTCGTCCATCATGGTCTTCGAGACCACGACGAACGGCGGAAAGACACCGAGGTCGTTTCTGACCCCCGGCAAATCGACCGTTGCAGACTCACCCCCTTCGAGGGTGAGTTGCCCATGTAGTGCATCAGGAGACTCCTGAGCGACTGCCGCCAATGGCAGCAGCAAGCAAGCGGCTAGGGTAAGGAAGACGTATTTCATCGCAGTAACCTCCAATGATTTGATGAGAAGGACAGGTCTGTACAAGACAGTGCTAAATATTTTTTACCACAAATAGTATAAAAAAGCAACCCCTACGAGCTGCTCAGTGAACGTAATGCAGTAGTGAGCGCCGCATTAGTATCGGTAACGGTGTCAGGTAGGGCTTGCACCGCCTCACGCGCGTCTTTTTGCGGGTAGCCAAGCGCGACCAAGGCATCGATAGTCTCCTGTTGCCAGCTTTGGGTTGGTCCACCAGCCAACGTTTCGCTAAAGCCGCGGTCGGCAAAGATGTCTTTCAGCCCGAGCACAATCTTCTCGGCGGTCTTCTTACCAATACCCGACATTTTGGCGAGGTAGGTTGGGTCTTCTTTCGCCACGGCTTCTTTTAAGAGGGCGATATCTGCTTGTTGCATAATCTGCATCGCCGACTTGGGGCCAATTTTAGGTAGCCCAAGGAGTAGCTCAAAAATCTCCAGTTCATCTTGGGTGGCAAAGCCGTAGAGGTCGAG
>CAZZPW010000010.1:20314-32173 GCA_964655825.1 uncultured Candidatus Saccharibacteria bacterium | reverse complement strand
TTCATCCTTGAAATCGGGGTTCGATTCCCCGTGGGATCACAAATCGGCCAGCCGCCAATACGAATGTATTGGCGGCTGTTGCCGTTTGTAGATTCCACGGGGAATCGAAGAGAGGTTCTGGCCAAGCCGGACGCAAAGCCTTGCGTCCAATCAGAAGCGACGGGGTCGCGTAACACAATATTTTAGAGACGTTAGTCGAACAAAATATTGATGTGAAGGTGACCGATTCCCCGTGTGATCCCAAGCGGGCAACCTCTTGCGAAGCTCCGAGTATTCGCTCTCCAACCCGCACAACAGCCAATTACCACATCATAAAACCCTTGTATTGAGCTTACAAATGCTATAGTTTTAATAGCTACTAATTCACTACCAACGTTTATGACGTCAACTATCACCGTCCGCCATATTTTTGTAGCCATACTACTAACCCTGGTGCCATTGTTCGTAACCTACGGTCAAACCGACCGCACTGTAGGCGAAACAGACGCTGCGCCAAGCGACGCAGTTACCGAAGTAGAAGCGGCTAACTACAACAACACGCGTTCGAATCGCTCGAGTGTTGCTGCGCCAGAACAGTTGGCAACAACAACTGGTGAAACAAACGAAGCTACTACCACCGACCGAGCCCAAAACCACAACAGTTCACGCTCGAATCGTTCCTCTGGGGTGGCTGCTCCCGACACTAACGTATGCGACGGTGTGACCTGTGCCGACGGTAGCTGCGCCGCTACTGCGGACGAGTGTCCGCTCGCAGCCGATCGCGTACCAGCGGCGTCTGTCTGCCCGAGTGGTGGGGGAGACTGTGATGATACCGACCCAGCGGTTCGCCCCGACGAGGCGACCCGTGATAGGGACGACGGCGTGTTTGACTTGACTGCACCGCCAATTATCATTGATGCGCCTGGAGCGGACACATCAGGCGTTGGTTCCGACGATTGCGATGACGCTGATGACTGTCGCCGACCTGACGCGGTCCAAGCTGCAACCTCTGACTCTCTCGACCCAGATGCCGACGGTGATGGAATTAGTGATGGTAGTGAACGAGCCCAAAACCATAATTCTTCGCGGTCAAACCGTACCAGCCCAGTTGCAGTACCTGATGAGATAGACAGTGATGACGACGGCGATGGAGTTCCAACTGCAAATGAATCTGCCGCCAGCGCAGACCGTGCAGCCACGCTCGTGTGGCGTGACGGGAGGTTTGAACGCATCGACGTTCCAAACGAATTATCTGCCAATGACACTACGAATGACTGGGTGCATTGTTGGGGTAAAGGTGAAGATGCGGCAGGTGTCGTACAGAGCTGGGGTGACGGATTATGTGTAACCCTGCCTGACGCTGCGACTACTACTGTCTCACTCGACCGAGTGCCGCGCGTCAACCTAGACGGTGCAGCTGTCCGGGCGTGGTCTGAGCGCGAACGCCAAGCGTGGCAAACGTTTACCGCCGACCGAGTGAATCCGACGTCCTTTGAACGGCTTTCGGCCGAACTTATCCGCGCTAGTCAAGCCGACGAACGAATTATCGGTATGGAGGTAGCAGGCGGAGACGATCCAGAAGAGTCGGTGAGCCTAACCTATACGCCCGTTATCGTGCGTTACCAAGCACCGATGAATTTGTTTGGCTTTATCCCGCTGGAGCGTGAGGTGCAGGCCGCTATCGACACTCAAGGTGAAGTTATGATTGACTACCCGTGGTACCGCTTTCTCGCTACCACACCAGCGACCGACACCATTCAATCTCTTTTACAACGCACCCGTGATGTGTTGGCGGCCGAGTAGCCGTTTTGCATACCTGGACAACCTCGCCTTTGCACTAGTATGAGTCAGACACCTCTCCTGCAGGCACAGTACCCAATTGCCAACACCGACGACTACCTTACGGTGCGAATTGCGCACCCGGTGAGCCTCCCGCCAATGACAGCGGCCGAGTTGGCGACCTACACCAAAGACCACGGTGAGACATGGTCGACGACCGCACTAGCGCAATGGGCTGCCGACCTAGCTGCACAGAGCGACATCAAAGTAGCTTGGACACTTACCGCACCCGACTACAGCAAAGAAGGGTACGCGATTGGTGTCGACGCGCTGCAAGCCACACTGCTCGCTTTTCAAAATATTGCGGCAGCTATTACTGCTTGGGAACGCGCCACTGGGCATGTGTGTGAGTACCACTTCGGCACCGACCTGGCTATTACCCACACGCCGCCGGTGGGAGGGGATAGCTAGGTTTTGCACGCCAGTGGCTGTAGTTACAGCAATGTTGTATATTTCTAACATTCGGTTAGAATAGTATTATATTGCTACTAAAACAATACACGCTATGAAAAACAATAAACTATCGTATTTAGGACTCCTTGGCTTACTCGGCTTGATCGGTATCCCGACCGGGCAGTATGCCTTGTTTGGCTTCTTCGGGTTTTTTGGCTTTCTCTCATTACTGCGCACCAAAAATGATGAACTCCTGCAAGAGAACGTTGGCAAAGCCGCTACGACTGGATTCGTCGTGTCGACCATCGGACTCGCCATTACGATGGCGCTGGTTGCCACCCTCGAAACTGTTGCTGTCGCTATGATTGGCATTGCCGTCACCTTCGTCGCCCAGATGCTCGCCTACACCTTCACACTCAGTTGGTACGAGCGCGCATGAGGACGCGCATCAAAGAACTCCGCGCCCGACATGGCCTCACCCAGCAGGAGTTAGCCGATATCGTCAGCGTGCGACGTGAGACAATTTTGTTTACCGAGGCGGGCAAATACAACCCGTCGCTTAAGTTGGCGTACCAGATTGCCCAGGCGTTGCAGGCGAATATCGAAGACGTGTTTCTTTTCGATATGACTGACACAGTAGATTAGTACACGGGAAATGGATGCGACCATGATCCTGTTTCCCTGATCGACATTTGTGTGCTAAGTGATAGCATAAAAGTATGAGAAGTTTTGTTTATATTGTACTGATTGTTGGTGTGGTAGCGATTATCGTACTAGCGCAGGTAGAAAAACTAACTACTGAGCCATTTGAACAGTCAGCTGTAGAGTCTACAGCCACTGACCCAATCTCGACTACAACCGAAACAGTTGGAACTACCACTACTGATGCAGCGTTGATTAGCGTGACCGCACCGCTGCCGGGCGAGACGGTGGGTAGTCCCATCATGGTGCGGGGAGAAGCCCGCGGGTACTGGTTTTTTGAAGGAGATGCACCGGTGGTGGTAACCAATTGGGATGGTCTCATTGTTGGTGAAGGGTACATTACGGCGCACGGTGATTGGATGAGCGAAGACCTCGTACCGTTTACTGGTGCCATTGCGTACACGCTCCCTGCCGATAGTTACAGCGCCAGTGGGACGGTGATTTTTCAACGCGACAACCCGTCTGGCCGACCTGAGAATGATGCAGCATATGAGGTCCCGGTGCAGTTGCTGCCGAAATAAAACAGTCGCGTGTGGTGCTGGGTCGGGTGGTCAAGACATTTTTTCATCAAGCTTAGTGTCTTGATGGCTCAGAGTGTCGATTTTCTCGAGTATATCTTCGAGGCTGTGGGTTGACATACGGAACATCTAAAATATGTAGCTGGTAAGGGATTGTCCGAGTAAGGCGGTAATAGTGGTGATGGTAATACCAGCGGCAACAATCACTGGTGCGACCTTTAAGTACCGAAAGCCTAGGGCCACGAGCAAAAACATAATGATATCGTTGGGAGTAGGTGATATCCCGAGAATGAGAAATAGCGTGGCGTACACCACGGGTCTCGGATATGCGTCTACCCATAAGCGCAAGCGCTCAATGTATTCATGCCAGTAGCTGTGCACGTCCTTAAATCCGAACCGAAATAAGGCAAAAATTAATGAGTCACCTAACGCTATCCCCAGTCCACCAATCAAACCCAACAACCAGGGGTTTGCCCCGCCCGCACTCAACGTAGCTACTGAAGCATAAAACACACCACTGGTAAATGAACTGAGTCCTCCCGTGGCCGCAATAAGAAATGCTGCTACATAACTGTTTTCGACCCCAATCCATTGCACAATCGTGTCAGGCGGATATCGGTACAGCACTGACGATAGCAGCACTAACGTACCAGTTACGATGTATAGCGAACGATATCGTTTTAGATGCGCGATCATGCGTTACGCACAGTGATGGTAAGCTGTAATACTATAGCAAACAGCACCCAAGCGAGGTACGGTAGATTAATCCAGACTACCCACTGCGCGTATGGCCAAATTACCACCATCGCCCACACTAGTGTGCCGAGTACGAACACTATATCGATTGACGCCAGCAAATTGTTCTGCCACTGAAACTGGATTGGTGAAAAGGCAGCGTTGAGAATGAGGTTAAACCCAAACAGCACTGCGATCTCTGCGGGAATGTTTTTTTGTAACGCTTGCCAAAACACATATCCAAATGAAATAGCAATGAGTAGATACAACACTGACCAAACCGGACCAAACAGCCACGCGGGTGGCGCCCAGTGGGGTTTGATGAGATTTTGGTACCAATGAAGTATGTTCATCATAGGTGTCGTATAGAAACAGTACTCCGACTGGAGTACTGTAAAAACTAGCTATGAATTGAGTCCGTTATTGGTATCGTTGAAGCGCCTATCCCAACGCACCTTAAGCTTTTGGTACGATGCTTCGATCCGAGCTATATACTCATCGAGTTTTGCCTCGGTTAAATCTTGCCACGCTTCAGCTAATTCCCGGGCAAAACCGTCACGCTCTTGCTCGTATTCGATTCGAGCCTTCGCATCGAGTTGCTCGAGCTTTGCGTCCCATTCTTTAAGTGTTGCTTGGTACGCTTTGATGCGGTCTTCTATGACCTGAGTTGTATCACTGCTATTCATGTAGATATTACGAAATTATCTCGGTTAAGGCAGCTTGCTGCACGAGAGCCTTGAGATCTGAAGAAATTTCAGTGTTATGGCGCTCAGTGAGCAGTTCTGTAATTTGGTTAGCTCGCTCTAGTTGCACAACATGGTCATTGTCAATTGTCTTTTTAAACGTGTGTGACATACGCAAGTTGTGTTAGGGGGGCAATGGAGCTTGGACTACATTTCGTCTGTACGAACGTCGGTCTCGAGCATGAGAATGAGTCCTCCGAGCAGTTCGAGTGTGTCAGCCGAGTTAGCGCGCAATGCCTGCTCAAGCTGTTCAAGTTCGGTGTCAAGTTCGCGCCACTCAACTTGAGCTGCGACTTCAGCATTCTCGTATGCGGCGCGGAGGTCCGTCCGCACATCTCTCACTTGCGCAACTGCTGCCGCATAGTTTGCTTCCGCTTCAAGCTCTGCCTGTATGGCTAAGAGTTCGGCACGGGCTTCCGCTCGCACGAGAGTTGCCTGAGTCTCATCCCAAACAGTCTCAGCTGTTTGTTCAGCGTCGACAGCCAGCTCCTCGGTCTGCTGTTGGATTTCAGTGGAAAGATTTTCACCTGCGCGATTATAGGCCGCCCAGGCGAGCACGAGTGCAGCGACACTAAAAACGCCGACGAGCCATATCCACCCAGTGTTATTTGTGTGTTGATTGTCCATACATAGTACGTGATGATGTGTTGCGTTGTTAATGCCCGGTTACGCTCTTACTAACTGAACTAGCCAGAGGAGAATGGCGGCCCCAACTACTGATACGATGAGGCTGTATAGGTTAAAGCCGGTGACACCCGCGGCGCCAAAAAAGCTAAAGACAAATCCTCCAATCACAGCGCCGACAATTCCGACAAGAATGTTGAGGAGAATACCCTGCGAAGCATCGGTACCCATGAAGAGTGACGCGATCCAGCCGGCAACGCCACCGAGTACAATCCAAAGAAGTATTGACATAGTATTTTTGTGCGTAATGAATGATAATGAGTTACCTATTCGAGGATGCGCATCTGCACCTAATGGGTAACTTCTACCTGAATAATAATGGCAAATTGGAATTTTTGTCAAAAATTTTTGTCTGTTTTTGTCAAAAATGTCAAAAATAGTCTTTTTTATGGTAATAATTGCCTATATTTGACTTAATCTGTTATTATATCTTAACAATATGGGAATAAGTCACCAAAAACAGCTCCAAAGTTTTGGTTTGAGCGCCAAAGAAGCATTAGTGTACGAGACTTTGCTCAGGGTAGGTTCTGCTACCGCTAGTCAGCTCGCTGCACGGACAAAGCTGAATCGGTCCACAACCTACGTACAAGTTCGTTCGCTTATGAATAGCGGCCTCGCTACGAGTGTTAAGCGAGATAAAAAAACAGTATTTGCAGCTGAGTCACCAGAAAATCTAGAACATCTACTTGATAAAAAAATGTCCGCACTTACAGAGCAGAAAAAGAATATTGCACAGCTCCTGCCTGAACTGGCCAAGACTTTTGTCTCCCGGAGTACAACCCCGGTGGTGCGTCATTTTCAGGGTAAAGATGGTTTGTCGGCCATGCGTAATGAGGTATTGCGGTCGACGGATTCAAAGATTCGGATTATTACTGATTATGACAAGATTAGTCGAGTTTACTCTGAGGAGGAGCGTAAGGCATACAGCAACCAACGTAAACAGCAAATGACCAAGTCGTATATTTTATATAGCCTGGCTGAGGGCACAGATTTTACCCCTCATGTACACCAACACCTTAAGCGTTTGGACGCACAGAGGTCTCCCTTTGGGTGTACGGTTTACATCTACGGTAGTACTGTTTCATTTGCAGCGCTCGATCACGAGGTGGTTGGTGTAAGTATTGACCAGCCTGCTATTGCGGCTGCTATGAAGCAATTGTTTGACTCGTACTGGGATTATAATCCTCATGTAAACTAGTAGAAGCAGCGTGGCCGCACCCAGGTGGGTGCGGCCGTTGTGTTTTAACGCCCAGCTTGAGTTTGAATCATCCCTCTGGGGGAGTATGGTGCGCAGATATGCGCAGCCGGGCTGCAACACGTTAATCGCCTTCCATGTGATTCCTCCTTTCTGGCGAGAGAAGATCTCACTAAAGACACCATACTACACAATGGGCATTGTCTCAAATTGTCGGCAGGATATAAGGTTAGCTACCATTTTGCATATCAGCAGCGGGGAGACACTTAAGTCAGTATGACACGAAAGTGGCGATTGTCGGTTTCGCAAAGGGTATTTGTTATACTCTCACTATGGAAACCACATCAGCCACCCCTCGTAAAGACCGCGCTTTTTATACCCACGTAATATCGCTGTCGTTCACGAAGTTGTGTGATGGCTTAGTTGACCCTAAGTTGGTGCTGGCCTGGGTGCTCACCACTGTTGGTGCTGGGGCCTTTTGGGTTGGGTTGTTGGTGCCCGTGCGGGAGGCTGGCGCGTTACTGCCGCAACTGTTTACGGCTGAGCCGATTCGGCAGTTACCGATTCGTAAATGGGCGTGGATTGGTGGTAGCGTGGTGCAGGGGTTCGCCGCAGCCGGCATGGGTATTGCAGCACTAACCTTGAGTGGCGCAACAGCTGGGGCAGTGATTGTACTGTTGGTGGCGGTGCTGGCCGTGGCGCGTAGTGTGAGTTCGGTGAGCTACAAGGATGTCTTGGGAAAAACGGTTGCTAAACCACTCCGGGGTCAGAGTGCCGGTACAGCAGCTTCGGTGGCAGCGGCGGGAGTGCTCGTGTTTGGGTTTTTACTGCTCTCGGGTGTGGTCGAGCGCTACACGCTCGTAGTGGGTGGACTATTTGTCGCTGGACTCCTCTGGCTAGTGGCGGCTCTTAATTTTACGCGGCTGGCAGAGCCACCGAGCGACACTGGCTCGATACATACCCGTACGGTATGGCATACCTACTGGCAGTACCTGTCTACCGACAGAGAACTGCTGCGCTTGATTGTCGCGCGGGCGCTCCTCTTAGCTACCGCGATTGCGCCACCATTTTTGGTGTTGTTAGCGGGGAGCACCACGGCTGGCCCGTTTACCCAGCTTGGTGCGCTCGTACTCGCCTCGGCGTTTGCGAGTTTGGTCTCGGGGCAGGTATGGGGCGTGTTTTCTGACCGCTCGACAGCGCGGGTGTTACAGGTGGCCGGCCTCGCGGCGGCTGGCGTATTGCTGGCGGTGGTGGGGTTGGCAACACTCGGGTACTTTAGTAACGTCTGGGTTGTGGCAGGCTCACTCTTTTTACTGATGGTAGCCTACCAAGGGGTACGGATTGGTCGCTCAACCCACTTAGTGAACATTGCTACCGAACAGACGCGCACCAGCTACACGGCAATTTCTAATGCACTGATTGGGGCAGCCCTCTTAGTGACCGGTACGTTTGGGGCGCTCGTACCGTTTATTGGGTTGGTCGGAGTGATTGGTCTGTTGGCCGCGATGTGTTTTTTGGGATCACTGGTCGCTCGGCGTATGACGGCGTAGTTTCTTTTGCTACAATACACGTATGGACAACCATATTCACGTACACAACAGTAGTGGTACGATGGGTCATTCACTGAGCGATTTCTACCCGCTCTTTGGCGTACTCGCGCTGGTGCTTGCACTGACTGCAGTCGGTGTGCTCTATCTCGAGCAAGACCTCATGCTCGCCTTTATGGGCTACTTTTTTGTGGTCTTTGGCGGTCTCAAAGTGCTGCGTCTCAAAGGCTTTGTGGAGGCGTACCAGATGTATGACGTGTTAGCGATGCGTAGTAAAGCCTACGCGTACGCCTACCCGTTTCTTGAACTTGGCTTTGGGCTGGCGTACCTCCTGGCGTGGCAGGTGCAGGCGGTGTCGGCAGTCGTCGTTCCGGTCATGCTGATTGGTGCTTGGGGTGTCTATCGCAAACTGCGAGCCGGGGAAGAGATCCCGTGTGCCTGCTTAGGCACCGTCTTTACCGTGCCAATGACCTGGGTGACGCTGGGTGAGGACTTACTGATGGCTGCCATGGCACTTATGATTTTGCTATACTAATGCTCTATGCAGAAAACGACACTCATCACAACCCTCGGGGCCGTACTTATTGGTAGCGGGCTGCTCGTCGCAGCGGGGCAGTTAACACCCGAAGCAGCGGTACCGGTGGCAGAGGCCGGTCAGCTCGATGGGGTGGATATTACGCTCTACCGTTCACCAACCTGTGGTTGTTGCGCGGGGCATGCAGCGGCACTCGAGGCGGCTGGAGCCAATGTTGATATGCAGAATGTCGATGGGGTAGCACTCCAGAGCCTTAAGGAGGAGCAGAATATTCCCTTTGAGAAACAGAGCTGCCACACCTCGATTGTGGAGGGGTACGTGATTGAAGGGCACGTGCCGGTAGCCGCGATCGCTCAATTTTTGGAGGAGCGACCGGAGACCCGTGGCATTACGCTACCAGGCATGCCAATCGGCACACCGGGTATGCCTGGTCCGCAAGTGGAGCCGTACATTGTTGAGACGCTGGAGGGTGACGTGTACTGGCGGAAAGACCCGTCGTAATTAACCCTATTGGTATGCACACAAACATTTTCATTACTGGTCTGACTGGTGCTGTTGTTGGTGCGTCGTTGGTTTGGCTGATGCAATATAACTGGTCAGCAACAGATACGATGTGGTCGTCTGACGCACCGACAGTGAAGCCGATGAGTGAACACATGATGGACGATGCGGCTGGGCATATGGCCATGATGCAGCAAATGTTCGTAACTTCTGAGCGAGCGTTTATTGAACAGATGATTCCACATCACGAAGAGGCAATCGCAACAGCGCAGGAAGTGCTCGAACGCGGTGGTACCACTGATGAGATTCGGGCATTGATGAATGACATTGTGACGGCTCAGACTGCTGAAGTGGCGGAGATGAAGGAGTGGTATAAGGAATGGTTTGGTGAGCCGTTCGTCGCGACTAACACATACGAACCGATGATGCGTGACCTCTCTGCTCTATCGGGAGCTGCCCTCGACCAAGCCTTCTTAGAAGATATGATACCGCATCATATGGGTGCGATTATGCTGGCCCGAAGCGTGCAGCCGCACATAGAGCATAACGAAATGCGCGAACTGACTGAGAATATCGTGCGGACGCAGTCGGCAGAAATTGTGGCGATGCAGGAGATGTTGGCAGGGTTTGTAAAAATCGATGCCGGTACCTAAGAAAATGGTCGAGCCTATACGGCTCGACCATTTTTTCTATACGTGTACCGCAGATGGCCCGCGGCTTGGAAATGTGCGTTCTGCGGTTGAGGTCATTGCGCGTACTTCACGGTCGACCTCGGCTCCGGTATCAAGCTGGCCAGTCGAGGCTGCAGCACGTAAGTGGCGCTCCCGCCGCTCTGGCGATTGGTACGCATGGTACGCCGGGCACGACAAGCCAGTGCGACCGACGGATGGTTGTATACCCAAACCGATCAGAAAGGCACCAAAGTTTTTCGGCAGGTCTTGCATGTTTGTTCTCCTACTATCTCTGTCTAATTAAGCAAAGTTTAGAGACATCTGCAAGCTAGCGTGCGACCACCCGCTTCCGTGCCACCAACTCCACAATCAGTAAGCCACTCAAGATAAGGAGGGCAATTGGGAAGAGTACGGTGGTTAAGGTGTAGCTTTGCATCGCACCAAGTGCGAGGAGGTATTTAAGAATGGTGAGACTAAACGCGAGAATAGACTCGTCGTGAGGTTTTAGCCAGGCTTTGCGATAGGTCGGCATAAAGCCGAGCGCCTCGATACCGGTAAGAATAATTACAGCGACCAGCGGGTTAGCGGTAATAATCCACGCGGGAATGGCAATCAGCGCGCCAACAAAACTTAGTTTATCTGAGCGGGTGATACGGTAGCCGCCGTTACGTAGCGCAAAGCAGGCAATCAGAAAGGTAGTAATCGAAGTGGCACCAGTGGCCCAGGCACCAGCTCCGGCACCTTCGGTGAGTTGGGCAACTGAGATGGTCGCAGTAATAATGGTAAAGATAATCCACGAAAAGGCGTGGGGGTGGAGGGTCTGGCGTACTACACCGATAAGATAGGGGAGGTAGTTTACAAACGCGACCACCGCGCTGGCTATCCCTAAGACAAGTTTGATATCGAGTTCCATTAGGACTAAGTGTAGCAGGGACGCGACGTTAAAAAGGCAGTTTTTCGACGTCCCTACAACCCCCCATACGCTATGCGCTTGACGCTTCCTGCAGCAGCATACCTCCCGCAGCGGGAGGGGCTGTATTTTTTAACGATTTTTTGGGTATACTGACCGTTATGAGTCACGCCTCAAGACAGCAGCCGCACACCGCAGTGCTCGCCACGATGCACGGTAAAGAGACGGTTATAGCACCTATCGTACAGCGAGAACTCGGTCTGTCGATATGGGTACCCGACGGTTTTAATACCGACCAGTTTGGTACCTTTACCCGTGAGCGAGCCCGGGCAGGGACGCAACTGGAGGCCGCGCGGGCGAAAGCCCGCGCGGCCATGGAGCACTATGGTTATCGCGTTGGTGTCGCGAGCGAGGGAAGTTTTGGTACACATCCGCAGCTAGGTATGCTCGCGAGCAACCTCGAAGTGGTTGTTCTATTGGATGAAAACTGGGGGATTGAGGTAGTGGGGCAGGCACGCAGCGGTGTACGACCGCAGCAGGCAGTCGTGCGTAGTGCCGAGGCCGCGGTGCAAGCAGCGCTCGCGTGGGGATTTCCTGAGCAGGGGGTAATTGTGCGGCGCTCTCCACGTAGTCATCGTGGAATCCACAAAGAACTCCAAACCGAAGCGGCCTTGCGCGCTACTGTCGAGCAGCGGTTGCGAGTGCCTTGGGTGCGTTCGGTTACCCTCGAAACAGATATGCGGGCACATCGCTGTCCTGCTCGACAGGCTACTATTGCTGCTGCTACAGAGGATATGGCGCGCCGCTACCAACAGTATTGCCCGGAATGCCGCGCGCCCGGGTTTGTAGGTACAGCGGTTGCTACCTACGCTACCTGTACCCGGTGTCGGCTCCCGACCGACGTGCC
>CAZZPW010000010.1:15399-20214 GCA_964655825.1 uncultured Candidatus Saccharibacteria bacterium | reverse complement strand
CCGAGTCACCCCGCGCCCTGTATTTTGTGGGGAGTGAACGCACGCACTACGGGCAGCAGCTACGGGCGACAGGTACAGTCGCGTTTGCGACCGCCTGGCACGCCAGCGACAATCATACTGATCGCAAAGGTGTGCAGGGAGTTGGGGTAGCGCATACCGCAACAGACTATGATGAGATTGCACACGTAGTGTCACTCCACAACGCTGCCTACCCTGAGTTTCGCGAGCAGATTACACCGGATTGGGTTAGTACCAATACTATCGGTATACATCTGTGGCGAATAGAGCCTACGTTCATTAAATTTTGGAACGACGCGCTGTACGGTCGAGACGGTTGTACCACGTTTACGTTTGAGCACTAATCTTTGCTATACTGTCCTGTATTATGGAAACTGAGAACCGTAAAAACTCGGCTGTCGCTGACTACTTTAAGGAAATTATTTACGGCGGTATTGACGGTATCGTCACCACCTTTGCCGTTGTTGCTGGCTTTGCGGGCGCCGCACTCTCAAATGATATTACCGCGCAACTCTCGTTTATGATTGTGCTCTTGTTTGGGTTGGCTAATCTGTTTGCCGACGCAGCGTCGATGGGATTGGGTAACTTTCTGTCAGTACGCTCAGAAAAAGATCTCTACGCCTCTAAGCGCCAGGCGGAGGAGGGTCTCCTCGTGAGCCAACCAGATACCGAAATCGCGCAAACCATTAGTATTTTGGTAGCGAAAGGCTTTACCGCCGAGCAGGCGACAACCATTGCCAACCTGTATAAAGACAACCACGAGTACTGGACCGATTTTATGATGCAGCACGAGTTGGAGCTGTCTGACCCGCGCGGTGAGAACGAAGTATTTACCGGCTTAGCCACCTTCGGCTCTTTTATTGTGTTTGGTTCGATACCACTCTTACCGTTCATTTTTCAAAGTGAAGGGAGCGCACTAATTGCATTTTTGTATTCGTCGTTCGGTACCCTCTGTGCCTTGATAGCGCTTGGTCTCTTGAAGTGGCGAGTCATCGGCACCAAGCTTGCCCCATCCTTAACCGAGGTAGTGCTGGTTGGTGGTACGGCTGCTGTTTTGGCCTACATCGTGGGCACGTTCTTTAGTTTGTAGAGTGTGCGCTACGGATAGTGGGGAAGTAGTCGCCTCCGGAATAGTGAGACCAATGTCGCAGACACCAACATCGACCGCCCGCAGGGCAAGCGTAATGTAAAGGAGACCATGCTCATACAGAACATCGACGTTATCGAGTGTCACCATGTGTGGGTCGTGGTCGATAGTAATCGCTCGCACATCACCTGGCGGTTTCTCTAGTGGGGTAACGATTCTCAAAACACGCGTCGTGTTGAGGTAGATGATACCGTGATGCCTGCGGGCAAGCTGATAGATATCAGGGCAGGTAAGAAGCTCGGGCGTTGCCATGAAAAGGGTGTACGTTCTTTTCATATACAGAGCACAATGATTGTGCGGTTACGGGTAACGTCCGGTTTTATCGGGCAGTCGCAGCAAGATGATGCAGACACATCATCAACGAACTGAAGTATGTATAATGATGCAGTGTCGATAGAGTTTGTCAAATTGATATCCCTAGGTCTATACCAGCTGTTTTCAACAAGCGCAGACACAGTTTGTACCAGACTTATACACAGCCTAATCCACAGCCAGTCCGAGATACAAGGATAATTTATGTACTTGACACGATATTGACCAATCGGTTCACTATGCGATAATGGTTGCAGGTATGTGGCGTGGTGAAATTCAATAATTTTGCCTCCCCTTCAGGGAGCAAGGTCGCATACCGAAGCTCTACGTTGTACAGCAAAAGGCCCCGCGAGGGGCCTTTTGCGTTTCTTGTGTATTGCATTAGGTAGTGGTGAGCGTAACGTAGATATCTTCCAGGGCGCGAACCCCATCACCAGCCGAAATATTGTTTTGGTGGTAGCGCACGTTCGTACAGTCACCAGCTGCCCAAATGCCCGGTGTGGAGGTTTTCTGGGTCCAGGGGTCGATAGTAATGCGCTTGACCTCGTCGAGCTCGACTGCGTTCGCGGCAAAGGCGGTGGTCGGTATCATACCGATCTCTACAAACACACCCGTCACCGGCAGAGTATGCGATTCACCGGTGGTCTTGTCGGTGTAGGTCAGTCCGGTCACCATCTGCTCACCCTCGACGGCCGTTGTTTCGGCGTTGCGTATAGCTGTCATAGTGCCGTTAGCCAGTACCCGCTCGACGGTAACCGGGTCGGCTTTAAATTGTTCGTTGTGGTGAAGGAGCGTAACACTCTGGGCGTACGCGAGTAGCTGGGCAGCTGTCTCAAAGCCGGCATTCCCGCCGCCTACCACGGCAACATCCTGGCCAGCAAAAATTGGCCCATCGCAGGACGCACAGTAGGTGACCCCTTTGTGTTCAAAGGTGTCTGCCCCCGGTACCTCTAACCGACGCCGTTGGCTACCGGTCGCAATCAAGACCGCTCGGGCGGTGGCTGACGCACCATCATTAGTGGTAACGGTGTGAAAGCCGTCGCCAGCAGTAATGTCGGTGACTTGTACTCCTGACCGAATCGTTACATGCTCGCCGGCATAGGCTTCGACATGTGTTTTTAAATCGTCGGCTAACTGGGGGCCAGAGATACTTGGACTACCAACCCAGTTTTGTATATCTGCTGAGACAATACTTTGCCCACCCCATTCATCGGTAAGGAGAAGGGTGTTGAGCTGCTTACGGGAGGCATAGACCCCCGCAGAGGAACCGGCAGGGCCACCACCAATAATAATCAAATCGTACATATCGCGTGACTACATCTAACTGAAAATCGCAGGGTACAGCATACCATGAGCCAGCGATGTTTGTATACCCTAGGGGGTATATGGTATAGTAGTGCACGTATGTCTATGAAACCAATTGTTAACCGTATGCGGCGCGTCCGCGGACAGCTCGAAAAACTGGAATACGCAATCGAGCACGGAGCGTCGTGTGAGGATGTGATTCCACAATTTTTAGCCGTTAAGGGTGCCACTAACGCTGCACTCGCAGCCTATCTCAAAACTGCGTTGCAAGAGTGCGACGTACGGCACCCGGCACAGCGTGACACACTTATTACTGCGCTCACGCAACTCTAACCCTTTCGTATACATCTATCTATGACTAACGTAACACCCCAACAACTAAAAACTGCCCTAACCGAACACGCTACCGATACCACTGTCGATTTTATTAACGTATGTACACCAGCCGAGTATAACGAGAAGCATATCTCTGGCGTGCGGAACGTCCCCCTCGATGCGCTATCAGAACATGTCGACGAATTTCGCGATATACAACGTATCTACATTCACTGTCAGTCAGGTCGACGAGCTGCTCAGGCGATTGAACAGTTGCGTGCTCTGGGAGTGCAGGCCGATCTCATCAACGTCGCGGGCGGTCTGACGGCGTGGCATGAGGCGGGACTCCCTACCGCATCACATACCAACCGACTCCCGATTATGCGACAAGTGTTACTGATTGCAGGTTCACTCGTGCTGTTGGGGGTAGGACTGGGTTGGTTTGTGCATCCGGCGGGGTACCTCCTGAGCGCGTTTGTAGGGGCTGGACTCAGCTTTGCCGGAGCTACCGGCTGGTGTGGCATGTCGTTTGTGCTCGCCAAGATGCCGTGGAACCAATAATCTACCCCTATTACTATCACGCTAACCATTGCTCACTATGCAACCAACCTACGAAACCTACGACTACCACACCCACCTGAACCACCAACCAGACGTTCGCGCCTTTTTTCACCAGCCGTCGTTTACCTGGAGTTACGTGGTAAGCGACCCGGCAACGAAGCAATGCGCTATTATTGACAGCGTCCTCGACTTTGATTTGCCAAGCGGTACGCTATCACACGTGAGTGCGCACGCAATTGCTGAGTATGTGCGAGAGCATGGTCTGACCGTTGCCTGGCACCTTGAGACACATATGCATGCCGACCATCTCTCAGCGGCTACCTATTTACAGGAGCAGCTCGGGGGAAAGGTCGCTATTGGCAAGCACATTACTGAAGTGCAGCAGATGTATCAAGATGTGTTCCACGTCGGTGCTGAGGAGCTTAGCGAGGCACAGACAGCCTTTGATGTGTTGTGGGACGACTTTGCAACCTTTAGTATCGGCACCTTGCCAGCCTTCACCTTTTACGCTCCCGGGCATACACCGGCCGACATCGTCTACGGTATTGGCGACGCACTCTTTGTTGGCGATTCGCTCTTTATGCCTGACTTTGGCAGTGCCCGCTGTGACTTTCCGCGCGGCAGTGCTGCGGCGATGTACGACTCAGTCCAAAAAATTCTTGCCTTACCCGAGGCGATGCGTATGTTCATGTGTCATGACTACTTGCCCGAAGGACGAAGTGACTACCAGTACGAGACAACCGTAGGGGAGCAGAAAGCCCAAAACATTCATCTTAAAGAGGGTACGCCTAAGGAGGAGTTTATTGCGCGCCGAGAAGCTCGGGATAAAACGTTATCACTTCCGGTCTACATGATCCCCTCTCTCCAGGTGAATGTACGAGCGGGACGGATCCCAGAGGAACATGGCGTGCCGATGCTGATGTTGCCGGTCAATAGTGTGTTCTCGAATTACACTAAGGATTAACCATTATGTGCGCTACCAAAAAATATCCAGTGAGGATTTTTTTGGTGTAGCCGAGGAGATGTTTGGTTGGAACCGGTCACGAATCACTACGTAAAAATCTGCACTCAGTGCAGATTTTACAAAGTGTTCGAAACCCCGGCTCGCGGTTCTGCTTTCTTACGTTCTATTTTAATTTAGAACGTCGTAAGAAAGC
>CAZZPW010000010.1:0-15299 GCA_964655825.1 uncultured Candidatus Saccharibacteria bacterium | reverse complement strand
GCTCGCGGTTCTGCTTTCTTACGTTCTATTTTAATTTAGAACGTCGTAAGAAAGCGGGAACCGGTCACACGTTACTACGTGTTCTCACTAACTTCGTTAGTTGCGAGCACTAAGTACTTTCGACCCCGGCTCGCGGTTCGAAATGCTAGGAATTGCATTTCTCACATCGCTTCGCCTCGCCGTACCTTCAAAACTATTTCAGTTTTGACCTTCTTAAGAAGGCCGGTACGGCGCCCCAGTCCTCATCGTCATCTTCGTCGATGGGGTCAATTGGTTTCGGGTCAGGTTTCTTTTGCGGCTCTGGAGTGGAGCGCTCAGACTCGGACGGACGGTCGTCTGAACGGTCGCGGTCGCTTGTGGTTGGCTCGTCACGCTTAGGGAGTGAGTTGAATATCCGCCCGCGGACTGGCTCAGGCTCTTCTATTTCAGGTTCGCTTGGTCGCGTCGCAGCGGTACGTACAATCGAATTGCTAGCGTTTTGGTTGTCGAATTCCGCTTCTGGGAAGCCAGTGGCGATGACCGTTACCTTCACCTCGTTCTTTTTCAATTTCTCATCTTTAATAGCACCGAAGATAACTTTAGCGTGTGGATCAATTGACTCAGTAATCACGCGGGCAGCGTCTTGAATCTCCAACATACCGAGGTCGTCGCCCCCTGCAATAGCAAACAGAACACCCTTCGCGCCGGTAATGGAGACCTCTAGCAGGGGAGAGTTAATCGCGCGTTGTGCCGCTTCTTCTGAACGCTTCTCACCTGAGCTCTCGCCGATACCCATTAACGCAGAACCAGCATTTTCCATAACAGAACGGATGTCAGCGAAGTCAACGTTAATGATACCCGGCATAGTGATAAGGTCTGAGATACCTTCCACGGCTTGCTTCAAGATATCGTCACACATCGCAAAGGCATTTCGTACAGTCGTGTCGCGATCGACAATCGCGAGTAGTCGGTCGTTCGGAATGATGATGAGTGCATCAACTTCCTTCTTAAGCTCCTCGATACCTTGCATCGCGAGCCGCATACGCTCTTGGCCTTCAAACAAGAATGGCTTAGTGACCACACCAACGGTTAGTGCGCCACTTTCGCGAGCAATCTTAGCAGCCACCGGGGCCGCGCCTGTACCCGTACCACCACCCATGCCACCGGTGATGAAAATCATGTCTGAGCCCTTCAGCGAGTTACTAATCTCCTCACGGGTTTCTTCGGCGGCGCGGCGACCCATGTCGGGGTTACCACCTGCACCGAGTCCACGCGTCAGATTTTTACCAATGTGGATTTTCTTCTTGGCTAAAGAATTATGCAGGTCTTGGGCATCGCTGTTAATAGCAACGAACTCCACCCCTTTGATCTTCGAAGAGACCATGTGGTTGACCGCGTTGTTACCAGATCCGCCAACGCCGATGACCCGAATTCGGGCGAAAGACTCTACGTCGGTCTTAATTTGCTCCATAGAATACTGAGTTACGTTCACGCTAATAAAAGTTGTAGAGCTGATAGCGTGTGTTGACCACCAGTCTTAACGTGATTGCTCTATCATACTAGGGCTACCGCAGGCTGTCACTATATTGACAAAAGTGAGAAGCGTGTGTTTTTGAAATAGTAATGGTACGGTAAAAAATCGGTGTAGGGTAAGGCTTTTTTGCAACGGTACACAATACTGTCGGTCATGGCGTACGTGTGGTCTAATTTTTATGGCAAAAATTGCTGCAACCAGGAGAGGAGTGTCCGTTTGGTTTGTTTGGCAAAGCCTATATTGGTAGTGTCGGTATCGTCGTTAGCACCCCACATACACAGACCGTAGGCTACTGCCCACGACGCATCCCGCACCTTACCATTTTGACCGGGGTCGAGTGTGGCGATACGCGATGGGAGTCGCAGGCTGGCACGAGCCAAGTCTTGGATACTCGCGATACCCGAGCCCCCACCGGTGATAATGACGCCGGCGGGGAGCAGTCCGTCCCGCTTTATTTTTTTTAGGTGCGCGTCGATAAGTTCAAAGATATCAGATAGACGCGCGGTGACAATTTCGTCAAGTTTGCGTTTACTGAAATTGGCGCTACTCATTCCACCGCGTTTTATCTTTTCGGCTTCCTCGAGCGGAATCTTTAGGCCCAGGGCGATGTCGTTTGTGATGTCGTTGGAGCCAATCGGGAAGACCTTCACTGAGATGGGAATATTGTTCTCGAAGACGGCGATTGAGACGGTTTCTGCACCAATGTTGGCGAGCACGCAGCCTGCCCGCTTTTGCGCTTTGTTGAGCATAACAAAGCTGGCGGCGAGGGGAGCGGCCATGACATCTTCGACAATCACACCGATGCTCTCAATCGCGTGTACGATGTCTTGGAGGTGTTGCTCGTAGGTGGTGATAAAGAGTGACTCGACGGTCAGCTTGGTACCTTTGAGTCCGACTGCGCGGCCAAGAACAGGCTCACCGTCGATGGCGTAGCCAAGGGGGATGGCGTGTAGGATTTTACGATTCGGAATAGTGTCGATGATACGCTCTTCACTATCTTGCATGGCCTTTTCGAGATCGCCCGGGGTAATCTCGGAATCGGCGCGGGTAGTGATTACCTCGCCGTGACTAAATACTTCGTCGAGTCCGACCGACCCGATAGAAACGTAGGCGCGTTTGATCTGCACTCCGGCTGCTTTTTCGGCCTGGATGACTGCGCTGCGCACACTGCGGACAACGTCGGCATCGTTGACAATGTAGCCATTGCGCAGCCCACGACTTTCAGCAAAGCCAGTACCGATAATTTGGGGGAGTTGGCGGTCGCTTTTTTTGTCGGGTAGCGCAACAATCACTACCTTAACTTGGTAGGTGCCGATATCAATACCCGCGATAACCCGTGATTGCGCCATAATGACTCATTTTAGCATTTGCGCGAAAAATATGTGACGAGCTATACCACTGACCTAGGTAACCTTAAATTCGTCGCAGTAGCGGGCTTCGAGGGTATCCATCTGCTTCCCGTGCTCGAGACCTTGCAGGTGCAAGCAGCCATGAATAAATAGGTACGTCAGGTAGCCCTTTTCAGACAGGTCGAAGTCGGCTGCTTCTCGTTTGGCGGCGGCGGGGCAGAGGTACAGTTCGCCGGCGGTATCGGTGAGGGGAAACGACAAAACGTTGGGTATATACGATTTACCTCGCGTCGTTTGGTTGAGTGTTTGCGCTCGTTGCGGGCCAATGTAGTTGAGCGTTACCTCATACTGAGGACCAAGAATGGTGTTTGCAATCATAGCAAGGCGAAGCTGGGGCGGGTGCTGTATTGTGCTGTTGATGATGAGCATACCGGAGTGATTGCAAAAACCACCCGACGGGGTGGTTTTTGTGTTAGCGACGTCCGCGTCGCTCTGGGATTTTCCCGAGCTTCATGTCTCGCTCGTAGGCCTCTTTCTTGGCGAGCTTCTTGAGGCGAGCACTGCGGCGGACGTTGTCGCTTTTGGTGCGAGCGTAGTAGCGATTGTCGCGCATACGGCGGACAATACCGGCGTTTTGCATACGCTTGGTAAATCGGCGAATCACGTTCGCGCTACTCTCTTTCTCGTTCTTTTCGACTTGTACGTTAACTGGCATAGTGACAGGATACTAGCATGTAGCGGCAAAAGCGCAAGGGTTACGCAGCCACCGTAACCGCATTAAATCGCTTAAGACGGCCAGCAATTTGATCAACGGGGATAGCCTCTTGCGTGCGGGCCTGCATGTCGCGTAAGACTACGGTGCCGTCGACAAACTCTTTTTGGCCTGTGATGAGGGTGTAGCGTACCGCCTTACGCTCGGCATCGCGGAGTTGGTTGGAAAGCGAGTCTTCGAGGAGGTTGTGTTGTACCGCCATACCAGCCCGTCGCAGTGTATCGACGAGCATCAGACTGCGAACTTTGGGACCAAAGCCTAGGTGTACCACGTATACAGCCGAATTATCGGGTATGGTAGAGCGCGGCATACGTTTTGGCGCGGGAGTATCGCGTAGCACGACCACGGCTCCAGCCGCTGGTGGCGCCCCTGGGACCTGTGCCTCGGTAAAGTGGTTGTAGCGTCCGCCGCTGACGTGTATTGGTGCCTCGGGGTGTCGCTGGTCATCCTCGTCGAGGATATCAATCGTAAAGAGTGCATCGGAGTAGCACTGGTGGTGGCCGATGAGTTTCGGGTCAATTTCGTATGGTGTCTCGCTAACATCGAGAAATTCTATAATGTCGCGAAAGTGTTTGCGGGCCGGGTCACTCAGGTACTCCATGGCGTTGGGGCTGCGGTAGGCAAGTTCGTGCTCTTTTTCAATCAGGTGCTGCAGCGCGACGAGTACGTGGTCTTTCATTAACTCACGGGCAGTCGGTGGCATATCTTCGATTCGCTTACGCATAAAGTTGGTGAGCTCGCGAGTGTAGCGTGTTACCGAATCGCGGTCGCCCATTGAGTTGATGCGGACACAGTGGTTCCCAAAGCCAAGCTCCTCTACCAGGGCACGTGAGGTTTGAATGAGGAGGGCTTCGGCGATACTTTTGGGAGCACCGAAAACCTGGAGTGAGAGCGCCACATCGCCCGAGCGTGGTACTTGCTCGAGGCTGTAGAACAAAACTGGTTCTTCGAGGGCGTGCAGCTTATAGTCGGTGTAGCCGACGGAGCCGCCGGTTACGAGGCCGTGCATCGCATCGAGCCGGCGATCTGCAGCGCTGGCGTGTGACTTCAGTTTTTTAGGGCAGTCGAGGCATTTTGGGTGGTCCTTGAAGTGCTCAAGTGGTTGAAAGCCAAAATGCTCAGCGGTGGTGATGGCTCGTTTACAGAAGTCGGTGGCAGTAATGTCCATAGTGCAAAGGTAATTACTCAGCTAGTAAGGCGTCGCCGTCGTAGGCGCCCGGAAAGGCTTCTAATTCGGTAACCGGGAAGAGGCGAACAAATGCCCGGCCGATGATGCGGTCCTCGGTGAGGATACCCCACGCCCGTGAGTCGGAGGAGTAGTCGCGGTTGTCGCCCATGACAAAGTACTCACCTTCACCAAGTTGCTCGACAATCCGGCCCGAACCGGACATTGTCGCAATATAGGGCTCTTGTAGGCGGCTGCCCGTCGGATGTTCGTCGTTTTGGATGGTGACCGCATCGCCATCAATAGTCAGCGTGTCGCCGGGCACCCCAATGACCCGTTTAATAAAGAATTTTTTGGGGTCGCCGGGGTAGCGAAAGACCACTACCTCGCCGCGCTCAGGTGACTCAAACTGGTAGGTGAGCTGGTCGACGATGAGGTACTCACCATTATGAAAGGTGTCGTCCATCGAGGCACCCGAGACGATAAAAGGTTGTGCCACAAACATACGAATCGGTAAGACGATGATAATCGCAAGGAGCGCGAAGCGGACAATCTCGAGAAAGGGGTGCTCCGAAGTGTTCTCGGTGGGAGTCGGGGTGACTGGTGAAGGTTCCGGTGAGTGCGCAGACATAGGCAATTTCAACTATTATACGCCAACCGAATAGCTAAAACAAATTCGGTATCATACCGTTTCTAGACTGGTATTTTACCGGTCGCCACGTACAATACAGCTATGAGTGCAGCAGCTACCTACTACATTGTTGGTCTCGGCAACAGTGGAGACAAGTACACACAAACCCGACATAATATTGGGTGGCGCTTGCTCGATGCTTGGCGCGACCGGCACGGCGTGTCTGCGCCTCATCAGTCGGCACAGTATAGTGGTGAGGTGAGTGCTGGCGTCGTGCACGACACCGCCGTACTGGTGCTTTACCCCAGTACCTATATGAATCACTCCGGGAGTGCGGTGCGCAAACTCGTGCCTGCCGACCAACTTGCTCAGCTCGTGGTGGTATACGACGATGTTGACATTCCGTTTGGGGAAATCAAAGTCTCGGTGGGTGGCGGTGCGGCGGGACATAACGGTGTGCGGTCGGTGACCGATGCGCTTGGTTCCTCAAACTATATTCGGTTGCGCATCGGTATTGCACCGCGTCACCTCATCACGCGTCGGCCTGTGCGCCCGACTGGCAGCGCTTTACCAAAGTATGTTTTACAGCCATTTTCGGCCCGGGAAGAACGACAGTTGCCGGCGCTATTTGCGCATGCCAGCGATGCTCTCGATACGATACTGTCCGATGGCGTGACGGTCGCGATGAACCGTTACAACGAGCGCACACCAGCCTCGGGGGGTCAAAAATAACCGGCCGGGCGTTACGCCCGGCCGGTTATTTTCTAGCTAATCCATAACGTACTATCCACTGAGTAGTACGGGTATGGGTAGTGGTTTATTTCGTTGTCTGCGCCTCGGTGTAGGAAAGGGTCATACGCTGCTCTTTTGGCTCAAAGAGCGTAATCTTGAATTTGTAGACCGAGCCCAGCGAGAGGGTCTCTTTTAGTTCAGCTTCGCTCGCAAACTCGGAGATATGTACCAAGCCAGCCACTCCCTCCTCGATTGAGGCCAGGGCACCGTGCTTGTTGTACTTAATCACGACACCATCTACAATTTTATCTTTGTCGTACTTCTTAGCGGCGGTCTCCCACGGGTTCTCTTTCAGTTGCTTAATTGAGAGTGAGATCTTATCGTCTTTCACCTCAATCACTTTCACTGCAACTTTGTCACCTGGCTTGTAGAGAGAACGTGTATCTTCGACGAGGCCCCAGTCGAGTTCTGAGATGTGCACGAGTCCTTCGAGACCATCTTCAACCTTGACGAAGACACCAAAATCGACAGCGCCGGTAACTTCGCCCTTTAATACATCACCAACTTCGTAACGTGATACTTTTTCTTCTTTCTCTTCCTTTTCTTGAGGGCCTTTCTCAGAGAAGATGAGCTTATGCTCACCCTGGTCAGCAGTAATGATAGTGACCGACAAGAATTGTCCAACGAGGCTTTGCAGTTCGCTTAAAATCTTATCTTTATCACCGTCAGTAACCCGTGGGTAGTGCTCGCTCGACAGTTGTGAGGCTGGTAAGAAGCCCTGAATACCTTGCCAATCGAGGATAAGACCACCTTTGTTGGCCTCCTTTACTTCAAGCGTAAGGACCCGGCCCTCTTTTTGAGCAGCCTCGGCTTCGCTCCAGATGAGCGCCTGACGCGCCTCTTTGAGTGAGAGCTCGATGTAGCCATCTTCGTTACCGGCTTCCACCACCTTGGCGGCGATAGTGTCACCAATAGCGACCTTGCGGAGAATGTCGCGGGCATTCATGTACTCGCGACCAAAGATAAGACCTTGTCCGTAGGGAGCAAGCTCTACGTATACGCGGGCTCGACCAATGGCCGACACCGTACCCTCAATAATTTCACCCTCACTGGGTGGGGCGGGGCTATCGTGCAAAATAGCCTCCATAGATGTCTCAGTAGACATAATATAGTGTATTCGTTTTGTATCCGACGACACGCGTCCGCGCAACCGTGGCTCGTAACGAAGCTACCGAGGTACCATCGCGGGCAATTGTCCGTGAGCGCGGGATTAACGTGTGTCGCTAGATGCTGATAAACCGGGGGGATTCCCCAACGGTGCGAGAGAGGATACTACAAAACTATAAAAAAGCAATCCCGCGTCACCCAACCTGGGTGAGCGGGATCCACGCTATGGTCAGCGTGCGACGACGAGCTCCGGTAGAGCTCGTGCGCGATAATCGGCAGCGCGAACACCAGCGTGGTCGCAGCAGCTACAATATGGCCAATTAGTTCCATCGGTCTTCTCCTTTCTAGTCTAGTTTTAGTATACGACAGCGAATCTAAACAGCCAACCCCAGCGCACTGTTTTGTGTCTAAAGTTGCGGCGAGGTATACTACGGGCACTATGATAATTACGTACCATGGCGGGCAGTGCTTTAAGGTGAGTTTTGGCGATACCACACTAGCCTTTGATCCGATTGCCAAAAAATCTACGTTAGACACGGTTAAGTTCGGTGCCGATGTGGCCCTGGTCTCGCTCAATCACCCTAATTTCAATGGGGTGGCGCAGGTAGCTCATGGCAGCAAGCAACCGTTTGTGGTGAATGGTCCTGGCGAGTACGAGATAGGCGAGGTGACTGTTCGTGGGTGGGGGGTTGCGACTACCTACGAAAAGACCAATCGCTTCAACACCATTTATCAAGTACAGCTCGAGGGTATGAACCTCGTCTTTCTCGGCGCACTCAATGACCCAGAGCTGGACGCTGCCATATTGGGAGAGCTCGGCGATGTCGATGTCTTATTTGTGCCAATTGGCGGCGGCGACGTGCTTGAGGTGCCGCAAGCAACTAAGCTGGCCACTAAGTTAGAGGCAAAAGTCGTAATTCCGATGCACTACGATACCCCTGCGCTCGACGCCTTTCTGAAGGAGGAGGGCAGTAGCAACGGGAAGCCGCAAGAGAAGCTCACGCTCAAAAAGAAAGATTTACTGACCGCCAGTGGTGATATTGTAGTCCTCGCTAAAAAGTAATCTTACTATGCGACGCTGGCTTGAGAATCTACAGCATCGTCCGAAGTCGTATCGTCAACGGTTTGCATTTGGTGGTGCGATGGCGGTCACGGGAGTGATTATGACTGTATGGCTCGTCTCCCTACCAGAGCGATTTGCCGAGCTGGCGCAGACATCTGAGGAGTCGCCTGTAACAGATGATGAAGTGCAAGGATTTTTGGCGGGCGTACGCGATCAGGTGGCAGCTGTCGGAGCCACCTTTACCTCATTACGTACCGCAGATGCGCCAGCTAACGAATCGGGTGGTAGGGAGCCGGCTACAGCAACTACCACCCGATCGGCCACCTCTTCGCCGAGCGTGGTGGTGCCAACTTTAAGTAGCTCAACCGTCCGACAACTTAATCCCCGCCCGGTGCGGATTGCAACCAGCAGTGCAACCAGCTCGTAGCGTGGTATACTAGCCGCACCGTTTAGACGTGTTACCTAGCTGACCGAACCGACCTTATGCCGAAAAAGACGACCAAAAACGACCAAGCCCCCGAGCACTTGCGGGGGATTGTGCCTCAAAATATTACCGAGGAGATGCGCACGGCCTACCTCGATTACGCAATGTCGGTGATTACCAGCCGCGCGCTACCAGATGTGCGCGACGGTCTCAAGCCGGTGCACCGCCGCATTCTGTACTCGATGCGCCTCAACGGCTTGACCGCGAACGCGAAATTCAAGAAGTCGGCTACTGTAGTCGGAGACGTGCTCGGTAGCTTTCACCCGCACGGAGACGTGGCAGTTTATGATGCAATGGTTAAGCTCGCGCAAGACTTCACTACGCGGTACCCGCTCGTGATGGGGCAGGGGAACTTTGGTTCTATCGACGGCGACAGTCCCGCAGCCTACCGGTATACCGAGGCAAAGATGTCGAAGCTCTCAGAGGAGATGCTGCGCGACCTCGAGAAAGATACCGTCGACTGGCGGCCCAATTTTGATGGTACAAAGCAAGAGCCAGAAGTGTTGCCAGCCGGTGTGCCCAACCTGCTTTTAAACGGTATTTTAGGTATCGCGGTGGGTATGGCGACGAACGTACCGCCGCACAATCTCCGGGAGGTTACCGCAGCGGTCTCGCACCTCATAGATGACCCCGACGCGACCACGGACGACCTCCTCAAGCACATCCAAGGCCCTGACTTTCCGATGGGTGGCATTGCGTTCGATAAGAAAGCCATCAAACAAGCGTACGCCAATGGGCGGGGTGGTGTGGTGTGTCGCGGTGAGGCGGAGATTATGGAAGACAAGAAAGGGAACTATTCGATTGTCATAACCTCCATCCCGTTTCGGGTTAACAAAGCCGACTTGCAAGAAAAAATTGCCCACCTGGTTCGCGATAAGCGGCTAGAAGGTATTAAGGAGATGCGCGACGAGTCGACCAGCGATATTCGGGTCGTTATCGATCTTAAGAGTAGCGCCAACCCTCAAACCGTTCTCAACAAGCTCTACAAGCACACCCAACTGGAGGACACCTTTCACTATAATATGGTGGCGTTGGTGGACGGTGTACCCCAAACACTCTCGTTGAAGTCAATCTTACAAGAGTACGTCAAGCACCGGCAGTCGGTGGTAAAGCGCCGCACTGAGTACGATTTAGCCAAGGCCAAAGCGCGTGAGCACATTTTGCTCGGGTTGAAGAAAGCCCTCGACCACATCGATACGATTATTAAACTCATTCGAGCTGCCAAGGACGTACCAACTGCGCACGCCCAGCTTATGAAGGAGTTTAGCTTCTCTGAGCTACAAGCCCAGGCCATTCTCGACATGCGCCTACAAAAGCTAGCGGGTCTGGAGCGTAAGAAGATTGAAGACGAACTCAAAGAAGTGCAGGCACACATTAAAGAACTCGAGAGTATCTTGAAGTCTACCAAAAAGATGCTCGGTATTGTCCGTTCAGAACTCAATGATATTGCTGAGCGGTTTGGTGATGAGCGACGGACGAAGATTGTTAAAGGGGGTGTAAAGAACTTGAGTGCCGAAGACTTGGTGGCTGATGAGGAGAGCGTGCTCGTGCTCACCAAAGGCGGCTACGTCAAACGTACCAATCCTGGCGAGTATCGCGTTCAGAAGCGGGGTGGGGTAGGTGTGGTCGATCTCAATACCAAGGAAGAAGACGTCGTGACCAACTTACTCACTACCTCAACCCACAGCGACCTGCTCTTCTTTACTGATATGGGTAAGGTGTATCAGTGCAAAATGTACGAGATTCCTGAAGGGAAGCGGGCCACGAAAGGGAAGTCAATTATGAACTTTCTGTCTCTTAGTAGCGACGAGCGCGTCACCTCGGTGCTCGCCGTCCGTAAAGATGAATGGGAGGGTGACTGGGGCCTCCTCATGGTTACCCGGGCTGGCGTGGTCAAGAAGTCTGATGCTGCCGATTTTAAAGACGTCCGACGTTCCGGACTTATTGGGATCACGCTTAAGGGGGACGACGCCCTCATCGCTGCTCGCTTCGTTGGCAAAGGCGACGAAATATCTCTCATAACGCGCAATGGTCAGGCGATTCGGTTCGCCGAAAGCGATGTCCGTAAAATGGGGCGCACCGCAGCGGGGGTAGCCGGTATGAAGATTAAATCTGACGATATTATCGTAGCTGCCGACGTGCTCCGCGAAGGATTGGCCGATCGCGAGGTACTCGTTGTTACCGCTGGTGGATACGGTAAGACCACGGCCGCGAAAGAGTACAAACTCCAGAAGCGGAGCGGTTCAGGCATTAAAACTGCTAAAATAACCACTAAGACCGGACCGGTGATTGGTGGAGCCATTCTCACTAAAGAGGAGAAGGCCGACGGCGAGCTCGTGGTAATGAGTCAGAAAGGTCAGGTCATCAAGATGGCACTCAAGGATGTTCCGAAGCTTGGTCGCGATACCCAAGGGGTACGTATTATGAAGCTTCGCGCTGGCGATAGTATCGCTAGTATGGTCACGTTTTAATACGTTTGGTGTACAAACAGCGCAGCGGGTGTACCCGCTGCGCTGTTTGTAGTTTGACAGCAGGAGTCGCCCGAGGTGATAGAATAAGACCATGAATGCGCTTGGCTACTTTGTTGCGGTTATGCAGCTCTATGTCGTACCCTTTATTTTTGCCATTGCACTGATCTACCTTATATTCGGTGTCATTCAGTATTTTATTCTCGGGCCTGGAGAAGAACCCGTCCGAGAAGCCGGTCGAGAGAGTTTTATTAAGTCGTTTGTATGGTGTTTGGGTGGTACGTTGCTCTACCTTCTGGTGGCTGGCCTCGTCGGCTTGCAAAGTACCTTTCGCGACATTTCTACCGATGATGTGCGTGAGCAGGTCGAGTCGAGTGTTATAGACGGGCAACGACCAGGCTCGGGACGTAGCCGCGAAGGTGTGCAACCAGTGCCAAATGTCCCGCGCCAAAACTATTAACGGTATATCCACCCGGAGCGCGCGTAGCGCGGTATACTTACTAATACACCTATGCAGTTTGTAGACCCAACAATTGTTTGTTCCCAATTCCACCTACGGGTTGGCGATACGGTAGCCGATTTTGGTGCTGGAGGAGGATATTTTTTGCAACCACTCAGTCAGGCGGTGGGCAGTGACGGTACGGTGTACGCACTCGACATCCAAAAAGAACTGGTAGCAGCAATGGGGGAATTTGTGCGCCGAGAAAACCTCAATAATGTCCGGGTGCTTTGGGTCGATCTAGAAGAACCTGAAGGGACGACGCTTAGTGCCGGCCAGCTTGATGCGGTGACGATTATCAACACGCTCTTCCAATTCGAGGCTGCTCCGGCAGTGTTTGCAGAGGCCTATCGCACGCTGCGCAGTGGTGGCAAACTTATCGTCATTGAGTGGTCTGAGTCGTTTCAAAACCTTGGCCCTGAGCCGAGTGCAGTAGTGAGTAGCGCGGCCGCGCGCGCTTTGGCCGAGGGAGCGGGGTTTGTGCATGAGCGCGATTTTCCTGCCGGCGACCACCACTATGGTATGACCTTCCGTAAACCGTAGCGTATGTTTAACTTGCCTACTGTTCGCCCATTTCAAATTGTCTTGTACGCGATTTTCATCGTACTAGCGCTAGCCGCCGTCTTTCTATTGATAAATTACGAACGACCAGGGTCTACCAACAACAACCCGTACGGGCGGAGCGTGGTGGTATGGGGGTCATTTCCGTACGATATTGTCAACGAGGTGTTCGACGACATTACCGACCAAGACTCAAATTTCCAAGTGGTGGAATATGTTTCTATCCCCGCCGGCCGATTAGGGAGCGAGTTTGTAAACGCACTGGCGGAAGGGCGCGCGCCCGACTTGGTAATGCTCCCGCACACCGAGTTGGTCAACCAGCGCTCGAAACTACTACCGATTCCCTACGCTACCGATGGTTTTTCGGAACGTAATCTACGTAATCAATACATCGACGGTGCCGATATTTTCGCTCTGCAAGATGGTGTGTACGGTGTACCGTACCTTGTCGACCCGCTCGTCATGTACTGGAACCGCGACCTGTTCGCGAATGCAGCTTTTGCGCAACCACCTCAAACCTGGGAGCAATTGGTTGGTAGTGTCGTAAACGCGCTTACCATTCGCGACAACAGCCGAAATATTATTCAAAGTGCGATAGCGTTTGGTGAGTACACCAACATCCGTAATGCAATGCCGATTATCTCAATGCTCATAATGCAGGCGGGGAGTCAGCTGGTAGAGGATACCGAACGGGGGTATTTTGTGGCCCTCAACGAGGGTATAGAGGGTAGCCGCCCGCCGATGGAGGCGAGCGTACAGTTCTTCACTGAGTTCGCCAGCGTGAGCAACCCGCTCTATAGCTGGAATCGTGCACGCGAGCAGGACCGCCTGGCGTTTATTGCTGGAGATTTAGCCCTCTATTTTGGTTTTGCTAGTGAAGGCCCCGAGCTCGTAGAGCGCAACCCCAACCTAAACTTCGATATGACCATTCCGCCACAAGGTGCTAGCGCCACTATCCGTCGTACCTACGGTACATTCTACAGCTTGGTCGTACCACGAGGGAGTACCAACCCGCAGGGCTCGCTTGCCGTTGCGCGTACGCTCGCCAGCCCTCAAAATAGCCTGATTATGGCGTTGGCTACCAACCATGCCCCGGTGAGCCGCACCGCGCTACAGGCCGACGTGACGGACCCATTCGTGCAGGTTGGGTTTCAAGCGGCGCTGTTTGCCCGCGGGTGGCTTTCTCCGAGTCCGCAGGCTACCACCGCAGCACTCGAGACCATGGTAACCGAAGTTAACAGTAATCGGGCTCGCGTTAGTTCGGCCGTCTCCGATGCGGTGAGTCGCATGCGGATGGCGTATTAAACTATGAAATATTTACCAGCATTTCTTGCGTTTTTGCTTATTGTAGTGCCAGTTTTGGGTTTTGCTCAATTTGGTACTGGTTTTGTGGATAGTAACAATCCAAACCCTGCTTTTGATGATGACAATCCAAACCCTGCTTTTGATGACAGCAATCCCAATCCCGCTGCACAAAACCGAAGCGGAGGTTCCGCCAGTATCCAAAACCCACTCGGTGATTTAACCCTCACCCAATTCTTTTTACAAATCATCGAAATCCTACTCATCTTCGCCGTGCCCATTATTGTTTTTTTCATCATTCTCTCAGGTTTTAAGATGGTGACTGCCCAGGGCGACACCAATCAACTCACCGAGTCGAAACGTGCGTTCATATATGCCATCATTGGTGGGTTACTCATTTTAGGTGCATTTGTAATCCTCGATGTTATTCAGGGAACGGTTAATAGCTTCATCCAATAAACGACCTACCTATGGGCAATAGCGGACCAATCACTGACTTTAGTACCTTGGTGAAATACATCACCGAGATTATAAGTTTGCTCGTACCAATCATCTTTGGACTCATTTTGGTCATTCTGATTTGGCGTCTTATCGACACCTGGATCATCAATGCCGGCGATGAATCGAAGCGCCAAGAAGGTCGACAAACGGCCATTATTGGAGTAGTAGTATTAGTTATTCTCTCTGGGGTGTGGGGAATAATAACCCTCCTACGCAGCTCACTCTTTGGCGGCTAGTCTACCCACAGGTGGAGCTGTGCCGACTACTACCATTCGCCATTTTAGCGTATACTAGGGGTATATCCTTATCAGATATCGTGTTAGTTAATCCTATGAAAAAATTATTCGCAACTACCTTTGCTGCCAGCCTGCTTGCCCCGCTGGTAACACTCGCCCAGTTCGGCGAAGTCGAGACGTTCGTCGGTGACATCATTGCCTTCATTAATGGGCCGCTCATCACCTTCGTCTTCGCGCTCATCCTATTCTTCTTTATTTGGAGTGTCTTTAAGTTCTTTGTGCTCGGCCGTGAGCGCGAAGCCGATCGCGAAGAAGGGAAGCAGTACATGATTTGGGCTATTATCGGCCTAGTAATTGCGGTCTCTGTCTGGGGGCTCGTCAATCTCTTTGCTGGCGGCCTCGGGCTCGACGACGAGGAGATCGATACCATCCCGAACGTCCCGACCTCAAATCGATAGGTATCTGATAGTACGACGGTCGCCGATCGTCGTACGCTTGAGCTCCCTATGATTGTCTACGCACAAGGTTCTGTCGCTGCCGCTCACGGCTTTGTAGCGCGGTTTAACGAAGTTATACTTTTTCCCCTGATCGTACTACTCTCTGCGCTGGCGTTACTGATGTTTCTATGGGGCGGCCTGCAGTACGTGCTTGGGGCAGGCAACCCCGAAGCCCGCAAAACCGGACAGCGGCATATGCTGTGGGGAATTATTGGCCTGCTCGTAATGGTGTCGGCCTACGCCATTCTAAGCGTGGCAGTCAATACCATTCCCGGTGCCGAACTCGACCGCTACAACCAACAAAACGTGTTTGCGCCGTAACATATCATGTACATAATAAAACCCCGTCCGGCGCGCAA
>CAZZPW010000009.1:22461-33211 GCA_964655825.1 uncultured Candidatus Saccharibacteria bacterium | reverse complement strand
GGCCATGGCGCCGTATAATCCCCCTTCATCCCCCAGCGCTGCATCGACAATATTTGGGACTGGCGCGACTTCTTCAAGTACCGCCTCGGTATGTCGAATAATATCATTGAGTGGGATACGCGGGTCGCCCACAATCATCGAGCCGCCGAGCACTATCGTGTCGGGCGACCAATACAACACGGTGTTACGCAAACCGTGCGCTAAGTAGCCGGCGAGCTGATCCCAGACGGCATCGCTCTGCGGAATGTCGTACGCTTTCATGCCGTTGCGTCGCTCGAGGGCCGAGCCCGAGACGAGATTCTCAAGGGTTGGCTCCTCCCCTTCTCCGAGAATGGTGTGGTCGACGTCGAGAATTTGGTGACCCGGCTCAAACCCGTAGTGGTAGTCGTCGACTTGGCCGTACTCAATCTTAACGCCACCAACACCTGTACTTACGGTAAGATACACAATAATCTGCGACGGGTCGCCCGCCCCGAAATGTGCTTCACCAAGCCCAACAATTGCTGCGTCGTTCTCTAAGTATACTTTTGCGCCGAGGGCCTGATGCAGGGTTTTGGCTAACGGTTGCTCCTCCCAGCCGGTTAGGGCGCCACCGGCGTCTTGCACCATCATGGTCTTGTCTTGATTAAGGGCGCCCCGAATACCGCCAGCGATTCCGCGAATCGGTTTATCGGTCATGTCTGCTACGGCTGCGACCATATCTTTTACGCCGGCCTTCATGGTTGGTGCGGTGGCGAATTTTTGTGGTTCGCTAAAGGTCTTGAGGTCTTCACTCACCGCCACCCGGGTCTTCGTACCCCCAATATCAAAAAGAACGTAACTCATAGGGTAATTATAGCCCAAGAATTTTCTTAGTGTGCCGCTTATACAGCTCGACGTTGGGTTGGTCGAAGGCGTTCACGTCCATAAGCTCCGCCAACGCAATTGTTTCGAGCATCCGGTTGGCCATAAAAAGGCCGAGTGAGTAATCGAGTCCTTCATCGAAGATAGTGCTGCGGTATGGCAGTTCGCGCTCTTGGTAGGCCTCTACTACTCCGGCGTAGATAGCGGCGGCAATATCTTGCTGGGTTTGTTTGGCGAGCTTAGGAGCTAGCTTTGGCTTGCCGGGGATACGGTAGTCGACGGTGTCATCGTTAAACGTAACGAAATCGGTGTAGACACCGGGAAACTGCGAAAAGTATAGTTGACCAATTGAGTGCAAGTCAACCGCGGTTGAAATCGTCGGTATAAAACCGTGTTTGACAGCCTTACCCTGGCGGGTTTGCTCTTTACCAAGGCTCTCGGCCGCCAGCTGGCGGTACCACTTACCGAGACGCACCAAGCGGGTATCGAAGGCAAAAAAGTTGTAGTGCCGCACCCCGGTTTTGAGATGGGCGTGCAGGCGGGCTGCATTCTCAAAGGCAACGGCTTGGTACGGCTCGGTGGTTGCATCTTCTACCCCAGCTAAAATAGCTTCAATGTCGTGCCCGAGTAAGCCAAGCGGCACGAGCCCCACGGCGGTAAAAACCGAGTACCGGCCACCGACTTGCGTGGGCATTGTAACCGTAGCAGCACCACGTTTTTTGGCAGTTTTTTGAAGCGTACTGCCAGCGTCGCCAATCACGACCGTTTGCTTCCAAATCCCTTTCCCCAATTGCTCTTCGAGTGAGCCAATGAGTACCTCAGCATTCGCGAGTGTTTCGACCGTGCTTCCACTCTTGCTCACCACGCAAATAGCAATGTCTGTGGCTTTTTTAACGCGTTGGAGATTGCTGAGGACTGCTTCGAGCTCGTGTGGAGCCACCGTATCTAAAACGTGAAGTTGGGGCGACTTATTTGTCGCGAGCACTGCATGAATGGCCTCAGTACCGAGACTCGAACCCCCTATCCCGACAAGCACCACGTGCTTGGGTTTTTTAAACGTCCTCAGTACTTCGTGTACGGCGGTGAGCTGCGCTTCGTCTTTCCAGGTGGTGAGTGCCGCGAGGGGTGACTTTGGCTTGCTGGCCGCCAGCTCAGAGGCGATGGCATCGGCTACTGGTGTGAGCTGTTTGACACCTCGCTGCAAGGCAGTTTTAGTTACTTTTGTATCGTCAACAAACGTGAGGTGCATACTGTTTAATACTGTCGCTTACACTTTTCTCCTACGGTTTTGATGATGTAATCGTAGGCCTCATCGACATCGTCAACCAGGTGAATAATATCTAGATCCTCCTTACTAATTGTTTTGTATTCTTTAAGCAGCGTTTTTTCAAAATATTGCAGCATTGGTTTCCAAAAATCCTTACCGTAGAGCACGATCGGAATGGGTTCAATTTTCTTAGTTTGGATGAGGGTAACGAGCTCAAACAACTCATCCATCGTGCCGAAACCACCCGGGAAGTAGATGTACACCTCGGAGGCAAACGCCAACATAACCTTGCGCGAGAAAAAGAATTCAAATTTTTGTGCTTCTGAGGTGTACGGGTTGAGCTTCTGCTCAAACGGTAGCTCGATATTAAGCCCAACCGACTTACCGCCTACCTTAAAAGCACCCACGTTAGCCGCTTCCATAATGCCGTGCCCGCCGCCAGAGATAATGGCGAACTTCTTTTTAGCTAGCTTGGCACACAACGCTTCGCATTGTTTGTAGTACGGGTCGGTCGGTTCGGTACGGGCACTCCCGAAGACAGTCGCAGCTAAACCAAGCTTGCGAAGCATCTCAAAGCCACCAACAAATTCCGACATAATGCGAAAAATGCGCCAACTCTGAATCGCGTCGCCATCGGCATCCAAGAGGTCGGTTACAACCCGGCAGGTATTAAGGGCCGGATCAGCAGTTTTGGCGTGCAATTTAGTTGTTTTGGCAGTTGTTTTTTTGCGGGGCATACCGTTTCTTGCTTGTGTTACTAAGTGTAGCACCCAAACACACAAAACCGACGGTTAGCCCCCTTGATAACCCTACTCTTCGGGTATCGTGGTCAAAGATAGATCGGCAAATTCGATAGTGCTTCCCAAAGAATCTGCCGCAATCGTATGCAACACCCGCTCTATCTGCAGCACGGCTCCCCCACCAGTCAAACGGATGGGCTCGGTTGTTGTAGCCTCATCACGAAGCTCGTCTTGACAGGTTGTATCGCACGTATTCTCGGGCAGTAAATCGAACACCGCGTTACCGTACGGTACGACGAGTAGCTCAGCGTCAGTCTCAAGTTGTTGTGCACTCTGCACATCAGGATAAAACGTCAGGGCAAATTGTGTAAAGACGGGGTCGTAGGCTAGTGCAAATTCACCCGTGAGAACAGCTCCCGGCTCCGGAAAAGTAAGCGACTGATAGCGCGCAACTGTTTCTGTGTTGTTGACAATATAACTCGAAAGATCTAGCCCAGCCAAAGTAGTCTGATTGCAACGAATATCAGACTCATTGAAATAGATAGTTGGGTCTTGGGCTTGAGAACAACTCGGACCACCCGGAGGTTTTAGTTCGCCTAATTCTGCTTGAACCACCTCAAGTTGCTGTAGCAAGCCTATGTTTTGCTCTTCAGTAACGGCCACTGTCTCTTGTAATTGCGCTAGCGCTTCGGCCTCTGGCCCAGTGACGCTCACGTACTGGGCGCCTGCGAGAAAACCACCGGCGGGTAAAAGGCAGCATAAAAGCATCAGCAAAACCACCGACGCGTTGTTATCCTTTGGAGACTCCGTGGCAGGTTCTTCCACTTCAAAATCGGCTGGGTCAAACTCATCTGCAGCTGCGTCGAATGTCTCTTCTACTGGTTCGACCTTTTTTCGGGGCATACGTGTGTGTAGGCTTGTAGTGTAGCACTATTTTGTTATTTCGGTAGCACTACAACCACGGGATCGGGTACTCAGAAAATTCGGGTAGCAGTGGTTGGTCGTAAAGCAACCTACTGGTTACCTCAGCGTGGCAAAGCGCGCCGGTGAGCGCGTTGTGTGGCTCGGGTTCGTCGGGAATGCCGCAGTAGTTGAGAATGGCGTCGAGATTCAGCGCACTGCGCTGATGTTCAGCATCCACTGGCGCCTCCATCCCCCGTTTAACCATATGCATCCAGCACAGGCTGTGGGTATCGATAGTGCGGTAGGCCAGGTCCCAGTTACAGCCGGCGCGTTCCGCGCCGGCCTTCAGCATATCCCGGTCGTAACTTACGTTCTGGCCACAAAGCGTTCGGTCGGCCATATCTTTCGTCCACGCCAAAAATTCGGTCACCAGCTCCCCTTCGCTCTTTTTGTTGGGGTCGGTAATCTCTGCCTCGGTAAACCCGTTTACCTCGAGTGCTCCGTCCATTATGTGTGCCCCGTTCCAGATGTGGCACTCCCCGTAAAACCGGTTCTCAGGATTGGCAAAGTCAACCGCCCCAATCGAGACAATCGAGTGCTTATGATACTCAGTACCACTCCCTTCAATATCGAGGATTATCATATTTATATAGTATCACGCCCAGCCTATATAAAAGTTCGAATCCTACTCGGGGAGCCAAGTAGGACAAAAGCCCATCTGGGCTTTTTGTTTTGAAGGTGCTGAATATATTTGTTCTGATTGAGGCAAAGTATCAAAAAAGCCACACCGAAGTGTAGCGTTTGGTGGTGAAGGCGGCCGTAGCCGCCCTGCACCTGTTTTATCGTTTACCGTGATTGTTGTCGGTCCAAGCGACTACCGAGCAGTGGGAGGGGCGAAACGTCAGCATGCTTGGAATCTGGTCTCGGCTGATGTTGTGGCTGTTGCCAGCCGCCTGTATGGACTTGAACAAATCAGACCCCATGACCCGATAGCAGGTCCGACTGCCTTCGACAATTGCACCATTCTCCCATTCACTCTGCATCGCTTTCACACGAAGTCCCTGGACAGATTTCTCTACATCAGGGTTGTCAGCAAAGTGAACCAGGGCGGCAGTGATTTCTATCTCAACTTCCATCTTAAGCTCCCGTAAGCACGTTGTCGAACACATCCAGGCTTGTCAACTCTGTAAGAGTTGCACCACGTTCCTCTAGCTGCTTTCTGCCAGCGTTGATGTTCCAGAGGAATGCCTTGCCGAGCCGAGACTGTAGGAATGGAACTTCTCCAGCCACATCATCATTACGGGACATGAATGCCTCGACGATTTGCTGGGGTTGTAGCAGTGTGAAGCCAGAATCTCCCTGTACGTGCCTGAATACCGCACCACCTTGTGCGAACGCTGTGTGAAGTGGAACCCAGTACTCCACTTGCGGCCGGGAATATCCTGGATGAGCGCACCTGACCTTGAATTCAGTGAGATTTCGTGCAAGCACTGGCGAAATAGCGGTTACCTTTTTGACCAACTCCAGGCGAGCTTTGTCTGCCCGTTTGATGAGCAGTATGTGGTCTTTGCCATACACCTTGGTGTCTACTTCGAATGTTAAGCGCATCAGGTTTCCTCTCTTGCTAAATAACAGTTCCTCGCAACAGTATCAGAATGGATTGAAAAAGTGAAGTATTTGTGGCATTGTTCGAGCTGAACGACACAGTACAAATAGGAGGCATTATGCCCAGAACCATCTACATTGAAAGCTATCCAAGCGACGAAATTGCATGGGTACACTTGAAAAATCCCGGCATCAAGAACTGTGGTGCCATCGAGGTTTCTGACGCACTGTATCAGTGGCTGACAGATAACCCTATCGAACCGAACAGTCCCCTGTCTGAACTTATCCAACATGCCGTCAAATACGGCTACAGCTTGGGAGGATGAAGTGTCTAATGTCACCGAGTTAAAACATTGGCAGAAGCAGCGGGTCAAACTCGTTGTCAGAAGTCCGGTGCTCATTTCCGAAACGGAAGCTTTGAATGACGGTCATCCAGTCATCGATGAGGCGCTTCGGATGTACATGTATCTGCTACTCCTAAGGCAGCAGGGATACTCTCTGAAGATGCTCGACAGTGGTATGAATGAAGTCTCTGACTTTAACCTCTTTCAGGACGTACCGCTAGAGGTTGATTCAGGACATAGAACCAGATTCACACTCAGCCTGGGCTGGAGGTCGCAAAAAACCTCGACAGGATGCGTGAGCTGTCTGGAACCGAAAGTTTAGATGAGCTGGTGTCAAAAGCACTACATGTTCTCTGGGCGACACATGAGCATATGGAACAGGACGGCTTCATGCTGCTTAAGAAGTCGGGTGAAGCACCGCAGGTTATCTCAGCTGAAGATTTCTATGAGTAGCGCAAAACCCGCACAACGGAGACACCCTCCCTCTGGTGCGGGTGTTTTCTTTTATATTCCTAATTTTTCCCACTCCCGCATTGCCGTAAGCCTCTCTATAGTTCTGAATGTGTCCAGGTTGTGGAGCTAAAACGAACAATTTGCAGCCGGTGTGTACCCCGCCGAGCGGGCTTCTTGTTCGGTTTGGAAATACAGCTTATTTTGCTCACTGATTTGCTTCGCGCCCGGGCAATTAAGCGCGTGGAACTTAGTGCCGTTAACCGAGGCAACTAACTGCCCAGTAACTGCTGCCTCCCCCGCCCCTACCGACACGGCAGCGACCTGAGCCGGTACTGCTATCGGCTCAGGCACTAAAACTGGGCGCTCGTTGTTCTCTACCGGTGTCACCGACCACCGACCCAGCCCGAACGAGGCGACCGCCACCAAAAGCACTATAATGACAGTAAACGTGAGGTCATCACATAACCAACGTTCACACTTCTCTCTGCCCTGCCTAAATTGCTCCCACATAGGTTGTTTTTTCTTACTTTATATCGTATACTCTCGGCACTTAGTTTTAGAAATTATATCGTATGTCAACCAAACGTTCTGGTGGTTCAAGTAAGAACCTACGTGACTCACAGCCAAAATATCTCGGCGTAAAGCGTAGCGACGGTCAAGTCGTGCAATCTGGTGAGGTAATCGTCCGCCAGCGTGGCACCAAGATCGAAGCCGGTGCTAACGTCAAGGTTGGTAAGGATCACACTCTCTACGCAGTCGCCGATGGTACGGTCGCGTTTAAAGACGCTCGTAAAACCCGTTTTGACGGCAAAGTAGTCCGCAAGAAGGTGGCGCACGTGGTTGCGTAAGCACCACCACATAACAAAAGTCGCGAGCTATGCTCGCGACTTTTGTTATTTCAAATTCTCTTTGTACCGTCTATGTATCATCGATGATACATAGACGCGAGCGTTGATTAACTTTCGGTGCTGCGGACGGTGATAGATTCGACCACCACTGGTTCCACTGGTCGGTCGCCCGGCGCTGTTTCGACACCGTTAATCGTATCGACGACATCCATCCCCTCGATAACACGACCAAAGACTGGGTGCTTTGAAGTGAGCGGGTCTTTATCGAAGTCGAGGAAGGTATTATCCGCGACATTAATAAAGAACTGGCTGCCGCCTGAGTTTGGTCCACTGTTGGCCATCGCAATCGTACCGCGAACATTGGTTAAAAGCTCGCCCGGCACGTGCTCGTCGGCAATCGTGTAGTCGGGGCCACCGGTTCCCCAGCGAGCTTGCATACTGTCGTCTTTACTGAGTGGGTCGCCACCCTGAATCATAAAGTTGTCGATGACACGATGGAACTTCGTGCCGTCGAAGAAACCGTCTTCGGCCAGCGTAACAAAGTTACCAGCGGTTACCGGCATGGTGTCGGTAAAGAGCTCGAGCTCAATAACACCGTAGTTTGTAGTCATGACTGCGACTGGATTCATAGCGTTTACATTATCAGGATTAATCCGCTCTTGTTCTTCGAGCGTTAGTGGGCTTGGTGCTGCTTCGCTCGACGTGGCTTGAGTGGCCTCGGTTGGTGGTGTCGTCGCAGGACTGTGGGCAAAGTTATACCACACAGCGAGAAGTGCAATGAGCACTGCCGAAACACCAATAACCCAGGCGATTTGTTGGTATGCTCCTTTCATTGCCATACGCAAATAGATTTATGCTGCAACAACTTCTAACGAAAGTGAGATCCGCTCGTCGCCATTACTCAACGATACCTCGTGGGTGCCCACCTCCTTAATCGGTTCGGCGATGATAACCTGGGTAGCCTCTACCGATACCCCCTTCTCGCTGAGAGCTTCTGCAATAGATTCTTCTTTAAGCGCCTCAAAGAGGTGGCCTTTTTTGTTAGCGGTTGCAGTCACAGTTACGGCTTCGCCATCGAGCTTCTCTACTGCAGCCGCAAACGCCGCGCTGGCCGCCGCGCGTTCGGCGGCTACCTTATCGCTTTGTGACTTGATGCGTTTCCGGTTCTCTGCGTTGGCAGTCATAGCGAGCCCTTGTGGAATAAGCATATTCAGTGCTCGTCCGTTGGGGACATCAACAATGTCGTACCGGCGGCCCAGTTTGGCTACGTCTTGGGTCAAAATTACTTCCATAGGTTCAATATCTTTTCAGTATCCAATAACGTTCCCTACTATAGCATTTGCGGGCGCGCTCTCAAAGTTATTCGACCGTCTCAGGAGTGCTTGTCGCAGCTGTCTCTGACACTACCTCCTCACCTGCTAAAAAGCGGAGAGCTGCGTCGAGTTGTGGATCTTCTTCGGCTAAGATTTGGTCGACAGAACGATTGATAAGGATATCGGGAGTTACGCCACCGTCTGAGATTGAACTACCATCAGGCGTCAACCAGCGCGCAATCGTGACTTTAAGACTACCTTCGTTAGGTAAATTAATGAGTTCTTGTACCGACCCTTTACCAAAACTCTGTTGGCCAATCACTGTTGCTGCGTCGTGTGCTTGGAGCGCACCCGCTACAATCTCAGATGCCGAAGCCGAGCCGCGATTGATCAGGATAACCATCTGCTCTGGGGCGAACTGTCGAAGGGTTCGACCAGTGCTCCGGTAGAGTTCGGTCGGTCGACCGTCACCAAACTCTTCTTGCACCACGACTTTCCCGGCGGGCAAGAAGTAGCTGGCAATGTTTATCGCAGACTGCAAGTATCCGCCCGGATTCCCCCGTAGATCGAACACCAGGGTACGTGCACCACTACGCACATACTCACGCAAGGCATTTTGCATCTCAGCCTCGGCAATCGCATTAAAACTAAAGAGGCGGATGATGTAGGTGTCACCCTGCTGCTCAGTTTCGATAGTTGGGATAGTGATATTGTCGCGCGTCACTGTTATCTCTCGAAGCTCAGTATCGCCCGAACGGAAGATGGTAAGCGTAACATCAGTTCCCTCTTCACCTCGAATGAGCTGCACCGCGCGGTCGACACTCATGTCTTCGGTTGAGGTGCCGTTAATTTCGGCAATAACATCGCCTGCCAGTAGGCCGGCTCCTTCAGCTGGCGTATCTGGTAGTGGCGAAATGATAGTGATGACATCATTGCGCATACCTACCTCCATACCAACACCACCAAAATTGCCAGCAATATCCTCGTTAAACTGTTCTGCGTCAGCTGGTGGCAAATAGGTCGTGTAAGGGTCGTCGTAGCTTTCAACCAACCCTTCAATCATACCCTCTACCCGGCTATCGTTGGTAATCGGGTCGCTACTACTTGCGGGCGCAAACTTTTCTTCAAGCAGGTCCCAGACGCGCCAGACGTCAGTGAGCTGTACTTCCTCGGGCTGTATCGGCGTGCCCAAGAGTGTATTCAGGAGCGAGGCTTGCTGTGAGCCGGCTGAAACGGACTCAGATTGACCCAGCTGCCAGCCCGCAAAAAAAGTTGCCACCGCTAACAGTAACATTCCCGCGTATAACCCAAAGCGAGGATTTTTGCTCGCCGGCGCCAGTTCGGTATCTTCGTGCATCGGCCTATTATTGCACACGTCCGCCAAGCTGCAAAAGGTTTGATTGCTATACTAGGGAGAGGAATATGTTAGAACGCTACTCCCATCAACAGCTGACCTGGATCGACATCGTAAATCCGACGGCAGAAGAAATCCGAGCCGCTATGGAAGAAGCGGACATTCCGCTCACCTTCACCGACGACCTTACCTCGATGACGCCGCGTACCGAGACAATCGCCGAGAAAGGTGCGGTTAAAATTACGCTCGACTTTCCCATTGTAAAGCGGACCGACATCAACCATCCACACGAAGTCAAATTTATCGCGACGAAGCACCATCTCGTTACCATCCGCTTCGAAGATATTCAAGCGATAGACCAGTTTAAGAAAGATTTTGAAGTGGTGAGTCTACTCAAGCGCTCTAACCAAAAAGCGAGCGGCGCGCACCTACTGACCACCCTACTCCTGCGCCTCTATCGCGGCCTCGACAGTAAGCTCGACTACCTCGCCGGACAACTCCAAACGATAGATGCTGCTTTGTTCGATGAGCGCGAAAAAGAAATGGTTGTCGAAATATCGCGCGCTGGACAGCGCTTGACCGCCTTTCGGCAAGCTCTAGGGGCGCATGAAAGTGCTCTAGCCGAGCTTTATACCGGCATCGGCGTTGCTTTTAGTAAGTCTAATCAAGAACCGGTGGTGCGGATTAACGAACAGTATATGCACCTTTTACGTCGGGTCGATCGCCAAAAGCAAACACTGGTTGAGCTTCGCGAGACCAACAACTCCCTCCTGACCACGAAACAAAACGAGGTAATGAAAACGCTCACGATCGTTGCCTTTACCACGTTCCCTCTCACCCTCTTTGCATCGATTTTCGGCATGAACGCGGTAAATATGCCATTTATTGGCGAATCGTACGACTTTTGGATTATTGTCAGCATGATGCTCGTCGTATCGATTGGCTTTTTTGCGTACTTTAAATATAAGCGCTGGATGTAAGAAATGCGCTTAAACAAAGTGATTTGTTTAAGCGCATTTCTTGCTTTCTTCTCTCACTCGGAAACAAAAATGGCTAAAGCCGCTTTTATTTCACTCGTAT
>CAZZPW010000009.1:18521-22361 GCA_964655825.1 uncultured Candidatus Saccharibacteria bacterium | reverse complement strand
TACAATCACCCTATGTTTGGTTTCTCAGGTCCACAGTTACGACTACCGATTCTTTTTTACGATAGCGCCACGGGTGAGAAGCGAACGTTCACTCCCCTGCAGAAACGCGTGGTTACCATGTACAGCTGTGGACCGACGGTCTACGACCATATTCATATTGGTAATTTACGCGCGTACTTTGTACCCGACCTGGTGAAGCGGGTGCTGATGTATAACGGGTACCAGGTTAAACACACCATCAACTTCACTGACTTTGGCCACCTCTCCGACGACGGCGACGATGGTGAAGATAAGATTATGAAAGGTATGCGCCGCGATGGCTTCGAGATTACACTCGAAAACATGCTCACCTTTGCCGAGCCGTATATAGCTTCATTCAAGCGCGATCTTGACCGCTTCGGTGTCTTACCACCCACTTCCTATGCTCGAGCCAGCGACTACGTCCCGCAACAAATTAAACTTATCCAGACGTTAGTTGAAAAAGGCTACGCTTACGAAACCAGCGATGGGGTCTATTTTGACGTCACCGCCTATCCTGCCTACGGCCAACTTGGCAATGTCGATATCGACGCTATCAAAGCCGGTGCCCGCGTTGCGGAGAATCCAGAGAAGCGCCACCCGGCCGACTTCGCCCTTTGGAAAAAGGCCGAGCTCGGCTGGCAGAGTAAGTACGGCACTGGCTTCCCCGGCTGGCACATAGAATGTACCGCGATGGCCTTTGCTACGCTCGGTAAACAAATCGATATCCACACCGGCGGCGAAGACCTTATGTATACGCATCACAACGGCGAAATCGCGCAGGCAGAATGCTGCACTGGCAAACCATACGTGCAGTACTGGATTCACAATGCGTTCATCACGCTTAATGCTGAAAAGTTAGCTAAATCGACCGGCAATGTGATTACCCTCGATGAACTCATCGATCGTGGCTTTAGTCCGCAAGACTACCGGTACTGGCTACTACAAAGCCATTACCGTACCACGGCGAACTTCACCGATGAGTCACTCAAAGCCAGCCAACAGGCAGTAACGCGGCTGCAACGGTATGTGTACGAACAATTAGGCGATCAACCCTTCGCGAGCCCGCACGAGCGTTATGAAATGCGTTTCCTGGAAGCGATTAATGATGATCTCGACACCCCCAAAGCACTGTCGCTCTTATGGGACGTGGTAAAAGACGACACCGTACAGCCAGCCGAAAAGTTAGCCACCATACACGCGATGGATACCATTTTCGAACTTAAACTCTCGCTACCCCTTAATGAGGGTCTGGCAATGCTCGGCCACGTCGCCACCAATGAGCTGCCCGAAGATATTCAAGCACTGATCGCCGAGCGTGACGCTGCTCGCGCGGCGCAAAACTGGCCCGAGAGCGATCGACTGCGCGAAGCTCTTAAACTTGAGGGGTATTCAGTCGAAGATACTCCCGACGGCACCAAAGTTTCAAAGTAATTAAAAGACCGCGGCGCACCAGCGCCGCGGGGGGGGTATTTCTCACACTCAGAATATTTATCGAAAACAGAGCGTTCCAGGAATGTATTCTTTGTAAAGAACAACAATAATGGTTTTCAAAGTAAATTTTCACGACTTTACATAACAAGCGTATACTGCTAATACATTCGGAACTAAATTCACAATAGTCGTTACACTCCTTTGTTCATTCATATACACAACATCTCCCCATTTTTCTCTAGTCGGCGAGAACTAGCCTGCGTGGTAAACTAAGCCCACTATGGCCGACCAATCGCAGCAACCCAGTCGCTCATTGCGCACAATGCCGCACGACGTCTCAATGGAGAAAGCGCTGCTCGGTGCGATCATCCTTAAACCAGACGCAATGCACGATGTGTCGGTACTTATCTACCCCGAAAGCTTTTTTGCCGAGAAGCATAGAGAAATCTATCGGGCAATCTTTACTATCTTTTCCGCTGGTGACCCGCTCGATGTCGTAAGCTTAAGCGGTAAACTCAAGACCAACAAGCAACTCGACCGCATTGGTGGCGTCGCATATCTCACCGAGCTGGTTGAACAGGTACCAGCTGCCGGTAACGCGCAATACTACGCCGAGCAAGTCCACAACAAAGCGACCTTACGCGGCCTCATTCACGCGGGCGATGAAATCGCCGAGCTTGGCTACTCCGACCCCGAAAACCTCGAAGCTACCCTCGACAGTGCCGAGAAAAAGGTCTATAACGTCACCAACATCTCGACCACCAAGGCATTTCGCACCATCGGCAACTCTCTCGCCGAAGCCTGGGAACGGTTTGAGCATCTCAGCGAAAACCCTAACGATAAGCGCGGGGTGCCAAGTGGTTTCACCGCCCTCGATAATCTCCTCTCTGGTTTTCAAAAGTCCGACCTCATCATTCTCGCCGCCCGGCCCTCTATGGGTAAAACCACCTTTGCGCTCGACGTGGCGCGCAATGCCGCTCTGCGGTTTGAAGCCTCGGTTGGTATCTTCTCGCTCGAGATGAGCGATCAACAGCTGGTCGACCGTATGTTAGCCTCCGAAGCCGGTGTCGATAGCTGGAAATTGCGCACCGGACGGCTCAGTAACGATCAAGAATTTTCTGCAGTCCAAGAAGCTATGGCGCGCCTCTCTGAGGCACAAATTCATATCGACGATGAGCCAGGCACAAATATTCTCAAAATGCGTTCAGCCGCGCGGCGACTCAAAAACGAACACGGACTCGACCTCCTCATTGTCGACTACCTACAGTTGATGAGCCCTACCAACACCAAAGCCAGCGATTCTATGGTGCAGCAGGTAACCGAAATTTCGCGCTCCCTAAAGATTCTCGCGCGTGAGCTCGATGTACCTGTCATTGCCCTCTCCCAGCTCTCTCGTGCCGTTGAGCAGCGCGGTGGTAAACCCCGTCTCTCCGACCTGCGCGACTCTGGTTCGATTGAACAAGACGCCGACGTGGTTATGTTTATTCATCGCGAGGATAAGATGAACAAAGACGTCGAGAGTGAACGCCCAAACATTGCCGAAATTTTGGTCGAAAAACACCGTAACGGACCAGTTGGTAGCGCCGAATTATACTTCGACGGTAATCACGTCCGCTTCCTCAACCTCGACACCCACCACGCCAGTAATGCTGCCGCGGCAAGTAGTGATGATGACTTTTAGGGCTTATTACAATTAGTTAGTATAATGTGTCTGCGATTGTCTAAACTTCCCGTTCCAGGAATTTGCTCTAGGATTTGAGCAAATTCGGAACTAAATTCAGAATAGTCGTTACACTCCTTTCTTCATTTAATGTCTAACCTAGATAAACTCATCAGATTATTTGAGCAATTCCCCGGTATTGGTGCCCGGCAAGCCCGACGCTTTGCCTTTCACATCCTTACCCTGCCCGAGAGTGACAGTCGCGAACTAGCCGACCTCATTGGTAACCTCCAAGGCAGCGTTATCGAGTGTACGAGCTGTCGCCGGTTTTTTAGCCGCCAGGGTGGCACCACTACCGAATGTGGTATTTGCAGCGATGGTGAGCGCGACCGGACTAAATTAATGGTGGTTGCTCAAGATAACGACATCACCGCTATTGAGCGCTCGGGTGTCTACGACGGCCTCTACTTCGTGTTAGGCGGTACCCTTCCTCTGCTCGATAAGAAAGAAAACCACCGACTGCGCGGCAACGGCCTACGCCACATTGTCGAAGAGCGCGTTGCAAATGAGCTGTCAGAGATTATCCTCGCCTTTGCCGTTAACCCCGACGGCGAGAACACGAGCCGGTTTGTGGAGAAACTACTCGCAGAAACTGTACCGGATTCGGGCGTCAAACTGTCGTACCTCGGCCGCGGCCTATCTACTGGTAGCGAACTAGAGTACGCCGA
>CAZZPW010000009.1:0-18421 GCA_964655825.1 uncultured Candidatus Saccharibacteria bacterium | reverse complement strand
ACAAACTCCCGCTTTTAGCGGGAGTTGGTTGTTAAATCTTGTCGATTTTGACTTGGGCGTACTTCTGGCGGTGACCAATTTTTCGGTAGAAGTTGCTCTTTGACTTGAAGCGCATAATTGAAAGCTTCTTGCCTTTCTTCATACCTTGATAGGTACCCGTAACTTTAGCACCAGAGACGGTCGGGGTGCCAACGATGTCGCCCTTCATCAGGACTTCGTCAAACTCAATAGTATCGCCATCGTTGTGCTCACCGAGAAGCTCAACGTCGATAACGTCACCCGGCGCCACAATGTATTGCTTGCCGCCGGTTTTGATTACTGCAAATTCGTTATTAGTTGCCATAGATATTGCTTTAGTGGCCGCAATACTACCGTAAAACCTTGATTTTGGCAATAGATTTAGATATGGTTCGCGTGGTGCAGATGTTAATCTGCCGTTAAAAAAGGAGTGCTTTCGTGTACCCACGGACCGTAATCACATCCGCTAAGTACCGCAAACGGTTCAAGCGGCGGAAATCAAAGCGTGGAGTCAAGCAAGGTAAGAGCCAGCGCTGACCAACGCACGTTCCCGCGCCAGCAACGGCTGGCGCGGGAATTTCTATTCATCCCCTTTCTGTGGTTTGTCGACGGTTAAAATATCAATCCCGACCGTTTCACCGGTAATTCTGGTCACGTCTTTATCGATTTTATTAAGCTCTTTATAGCCGGCGTTATAGTGATTGACGGTAGTACCAAGGGTGTTACCAATTTTTTGGTAGAACTCTTCATAGCGCGCGATATGGCCAGACAGTTTTTCGACGTTTTTGATAATATCTTGCGCCCGTTCCTCAATTGCCAAAGCTTTAAGGCCTTGCAGCACCGTTTGTAAGTAGGCCAGGAATGACGTTGGTGACACAATAATCACCTTGTACTTGCCCGCTGCACGCTGAATGAGATTTTCTTCCCCGGCACCAACCTTGTTCGACAACAAGTCGTAGTAGATACCCTCGTGCGGAATAAACATAAAAGCAAAGTCGGTGGTTTGTTCGGTCGGGCGAATGTACTTGGCGGTCTCGGTTATGCGCAGCTTCAGGTCGTTAATAAAGGCCTTCTCAAACTGCACTTTATCAGCTCCCTCTTCAGCTTGAATGTAGCGATTGTAATTTTCGAGCGAAAACTTTGAGTCGACCGGAATCACCTTTCCCTTCACAAACACGGCGGCGTCGACAATTTCTCCATCAGCAAAGGCGTACTGCATCTGAAAACTCTCGGGCGGCAAAACGTTATGCAACACCGTCTCGAGGTAGTACTCACCGAGCACCCCTCGTTGCTTGGGGTTTTTGAGAATATTCTGGAGCTCCTGTAGCTGGTCGGCTACTTTAAACACCTGTTTACTGCTCTCGCCTACCTCAGTTACACCTCGCACCACGTCGATGAGCTGCTTCTCCATCCGCTCTTGGATATCGCGAATAAGCTCTTTACTCTCACGAAATTGTAGCTGACTTCCCTCTTGTACCGCTTTATTGCTTTCGCTCATTTTACGGTCGACTGTTTCGGCCAGTGTCTGCAGCTGTTGTTGCATAAGCAACATACTTTGTTCGTCTTGCTTAGGTAACTCGGTTTTTTTAAAGAAGGCGTTATAAATCAGTATCGCCAAAATGGCGAGTAGTAATGCGACAGCAATGTATTCCATAATCATGCCGCTATTCTATCACCTAACGTAGCTACACCCGAACTGCCTGACCGTGCCGAGCAGTAGTGCCTCACGTTAGCGGCGCGCAAAGAAAATCCACTTCGCGATTTCTACTAGTAAGAGACCCAGCGCACTCACGCCAAACACCAAGAGCACCATACTGCCTGGTAGCGGCGTGTAATCTAAGACCTCACGCATAAACGGAATCGACAGCGAACCAAAGAACAGCCCACTACTTAAAAAGAATGCTCCGATAAAGAACTTGTTGTCTAAAAGGGATATCTTCCAAACGGGGACGGTCAGGGAGCGGAAGGCAAACGCAATAAAGAGTGAGTCGGCTGCCACCGAAAGGAACATCGCGCTGCGCAACATTTCGTCGGAGATATCGAGGCTGCGCAAGTAGAGGTAGAGTCCAACCGTTAATGTACTCAACACCACGACCACCAAGGCCAGAAAGCCCAACATGGCTTTAGAGAGAATCCCTTCCTCGTGGATATCTTGTGGCCGTCGACGCATCGCTCCTTTCTCACCCTTTTCAAACGCAAAGGCAACACTCATAAGACCCTCTTCAATAATGTTCGCCCAGAGAATTTGAACGGCCGTAATCGGCGCGGCGCTGCCGAGCATAAGGGCCGTCATAATGAGCGCGATTTCACTAAAGCTGGTTGAAAGGAGGTACCCAATCACTTTACGTAAATTTGAAACAATCCGTCGCCCCTCCTCGATTGCCGCAAACATCGTCGCAAAGCTATCACGCATCAGTACTAAATCGGAGGCGGCCTGCGCTACTTGCGTACCTGAGCCGGTGGCAACACCTATATTTGCCCGTTGCAGGGCCGGGGCGTCGTTGATACCGTCTCCCGTCATCGCCACAATCTCGCCAGCCTGCTGCAGCACCTCGGCTATCCGCATTTTTTGCTTCGGTAAGACGCGCGCATAGACGTGTGTATGTGCCATTGCCATCAACAGCTCTGCGTCAGACAAACCTTCGATGTCGGCGCCGGTGAGTGGCGACTCCTCGCTCGTCGCGATACCAACGTGCTGGGCGATTGATTGGGCTGTCGCTGGGTTGTCGCCGGTCACCAAAAGCACGCGAGCACCGGCCGACTGCACGCCAGCAATCGCATCACGCACACCTGGGCGCACCGGGTCGGTAAAGACCATGACGCCTACAAACACTAAACCGGTAATAGTCTCGTCGGTAACCGACTCAGGAATGTCGTCGCCATAGTCTGGTACGTACCCGGTGGCCACGAGCCGCTTACCGGCCATGGTCGCTCGTTCAATCGCCTCGAGCAGGGTCGCCCGTCGATCGGTACTCAGTGGCACCACTACACCATTTTCAACTACCTGATGGGCGCGCTCAAGGAGAAGCTCAGGTGCCCCATTAACGCACAACCGGTACCCGGTTGTGACTGGCGCTACCCCCGCGGCGTAGCGATTCTCAGACGTAAACGCAAGATAATCGACCCGGTCCGCCCGATACGAAGCTTCATCGGCACTAATCCCAAAGGTATCAGCGAGCGTGAGAATCGCCCGCTCGACCGGTTCTCCGCGCGCCACACGTCCCGATTCTGTCTCGTCAAAAAAAGCATCGGTAGCACACAGGGCTGTATTAAAAAGATCATACACTGCTGGTTGCTGCTGCCAGGCATCTGAGCGCTCACTTGCACCATCGCCAGTAATAATGCCGGTAAGGGCCATCTTAGCCTGGGTGAGCGTGCCGGTCTTGTCGGTTAGTACTACCGTTGTTGAGCCGAGCGTCTCCGCTGCCAGTAGGTTGCGCACTAACCCGCCTCGCTTAAGGAGTGCTTCCATTCCCACCGCTAAGATAATGGTTACCGCCGCCGGCAGCCCTTCGGGTATGGCCGCTACGGCAATCGCAATCGACATAAGTGCCATCGCTTCAAGGCTCTGACCAACCCATAACCCAATCACAAACAACACCACAATACAGACCCCAATGAGGTACATCATGGTGAGCGAGACGTTGCGCATCTCAATCTGCAACGGTGTATCTTCGTCGGCAATACCTTGCAAGCCTGCCGCAATCATACCGACTTCGGTCGCATCGCCCGTGGCTATCACAACACCCACGCCGTACCCGTCAGCCACGAACGTGCCTTTGTAGGCCATACAATCGCGCTCAGCTACGTGCGCGCCAACCGCCACTGAGGCTACCTGTTTGTCGACCGGCAGCCACTCACCCGTTAGTGCCGCCTCGTTGGTGCTTAATTTTTTAGTCTTGGTAAGCCGCATATCGGCGGGCACTTGCACGCCGGCTTGAAGCTCAACGATGTCTCCCACCACCAACTCGGCAGCGTCAAGCTCGTGCCGGTCCCCGTCGCGCCAAACAACGGCCCGTGTCACCTGCGAGGCTGCTAAGTGAGCAAACGCTCGCGAAGCTTTCCCCTCCTGGTAGAGACTTACCCCAATCGCTATCAAGAGCGCGACGGCGATTACACTGGCGTCGACAAATTCTTCGAGTAGGACAGTCACGATACACGCCCCTACCAACACCAGCGCCAGCGGACTGCGTAGCTGCTCCAGCACGCGCTCAAGCAGTGATGGACCGGGTTGTTCGGTAAATTCATTTCGACCGTCTTGAGCCAAACGCCGCATCGCCTCAGACTGAGATAACCCGTGCTCGTTACTCTGCACCATCTGCAGAACTTCACGGTGATCGTGCGCATGCCACGCGTAGGCCGCTGGCGTCAGCTCGTGTTCATGAAATACCCGCTTGGTTGCTTGAGAAGAACGCGCCATACAAGATCACAATATGATGGTATTATACCAGTCTAAGTTATTCTAAACGCTAAGTTATGGCCACTCATCAGGAAATCAAAGAATCGCTCGCTGCCGTTATGAAAAGTAAAGATGCAGTCAAGCTCCGCACAGTTCGCAGTATCTTAACGGCGCTCACTAACGAAGCTATCGCCCAGGGTGGTACCCCACAGACATTTCTCGAAGAGCCCGAGACGACTGCGGTTATTAAGCGTCTAGCGAAGCAGCGTAAAGACTCTATCGAGCAGTACGAAGCCGCTAATCGGCCAGAGCTGGCCGAACCAGAAAAAGAGGAATTGGCAGTCCTCGAGAGCTACTTGCCGCAACTAATGAGCCAGGAAGAGATTCGTCCCATTGCCGAAGCTAAAAAGGCTGAGCTGGGTATCGATGATAAGAGCAAAATAGGCATCCTGATTGGTGCCGTTATGAAAGAAACCGCCGGCCAAGCCGACGGCGGTGATGTGAAGGCGGTGGTTGAAAGTTTGTTGTCTTAACGTTCAATGCGACTATCGTCGATTCCTCGTAATCGATCAATACCCTCTGTGGGGGTGATGTCACCATCTTCGACTTGACGTCTAATAGTACTGGCTACATCAAACTCTGAGTCAACATTACCCTCGGCTTGCCACTTGGTCATTATGGCTGATAACTCACGCATAAAATCATTCAACTGTAGTTCTTGCTGTGGATTTTCTATAGACATACCGTAATAATAAACTATAGCAACGCAATAGACAAATTATTAAATCTGTTGTATTTTACAATTCGTTTAGCACTTTGAAAGGAGCACAAAATGTTCAATAACCTCCGTATCTGGTTTGAGGAATCATGTTACCTACTGAGCTGTAACGTTGATGAAGAAGCTCATCCTGAACCGCATATCTATGACATCACCATCTGGCAGGATGGACGACCGATTGATACTTTCACACCGGCAGAAGCACATACTCCCATTCGGGAAGCTGCACTGGAGGAGATTCAGTCAGCCTACCAAATTGATCCGTTACTTGAAAACGAGGAGTGATGGATGGACTACATCGGGCAGTATCATCATCGGAGTAGGCAGATGTGCCAATGGCAAGCGCTACACGTATGGGTAGCGCTTGACGAGCTAGATGGAACAGTATCGTTGGTGCGTATCGGTCTTACGTCTAACTATTCCGAGGCTCATGAAGAGCTCACGCTGACAGAAGTACGATTCAATTATGGCCAAATACTAGCAACAACCATCGAAGAAATAGTAGCGAACGGAGTGGAGTGGAGCAGTGGCGCCGAAGAACCTAGCTAAAGCTCGTTTTACCGCGGCCCGGAGGCGGAATCGCAAAGATCAAAAGAATCTTCGAATTCACACCATCAGCTTTCATGAGGTTAGCTTTTTCTTCGCTGGTGAGCGTCATTATTTCGGCTACGACGACAGTCGTCGCTGCGTCTACCGACTCAGCGCTGTACTACGGTATCCGTACCTTACCCCTGAAGATGCGGCCGATCTCTACGACGAAGCAGAAATGATCTTTCTCGCCCTCCGTCGCAGTGCTGCAATACGGGCAGCACGAAAGACTAAAGAAAAGTCGGTACCGAGTCGACAGCTCGAATTACCACTCTAAATTGACCGAGGCAGGTCACGCAAGAAACCCAAGGCGCACGCGCCTTGGGTTGTTTTTTTTATAAAATATTGTTTAAATGTTCGATGGGGATGTCTGTAACTTTTGTTGAAAAAGAAGGTCAGACAATATGAGCAAGATCATCGAGCATCCCATCCGGTCTCAGCGGAGTAATAACACAATCTACCAACCTAATATATTCGTAGATTGTGACGATGTGGCACTCGTGTATGAAATAGCTGATTTTTTGGCTCTGGTACACGAACAATCGCTAAAGCCTATACCAGCTCGCTACGGCGGCTACTGGCTAAGGTTTAAAAAACCCGTAGAGGTTTACCCATCGTCTCTCAAAGTCGTCGGATGGCTCTACCAAACGTCGGTCTCACAACCACACCTACAATAGACGTACTCGAGGCAGGTCCAACCATCAGATTGATGGTTGGACTTTTTCAATTAAAAATCAGTCAGTAGCTGAGCCTTCTCCACGCAAAACTCCCCCACCTTCGTCCGCCGCAATGAGGCGAGTGTCGCTGGGTAGCCCAGTCGCCGGCCTAGCTCTTCAGCTAAGCTACGGATGTATGTTCCGCTACCTACGAGAAAACGTACTTTCAGGATAACCCGATCTCTACCCTGCACATCCGTATTATAGATATCTAGGAGCGCTGCTTGGTAGACCTGCATATCGCGGACGGGCACCTGCTCCACCTGCTCGCCTTTGGCCGCCGCAGCGCGCGCCCGCTTGTACATTGGAATACCGTCTTTTTTAATGGCTGAGTAGGCCGAGACCGGTAGCCGCAGGCTACCGGTCATTTCCTGTAGTGCGTGCTGTACGGTTGCCTGATTGAGATCGGTCACCTCGGCTGTCTCAACGATTTCTCCTTCCAAATCTCCGGTGGTACGGCTCTCGCCAAGCGCAACCTCGGCCAAGTACTCTTTATCGAGCTTAATGTAGTCGGTCAGCTGCTTGGTCCCCTGCCCTACTCCAATCAGCATCAGGCCAGAAGCGGCTGGGTCGAGCGTGCCGGCGTGCCCAAATTTTCGCACCCCAGTCCGTCTACGAAGCTCACGAATAACATCGAACGAACTTATGCCCGTTGGCTTATCGATGAGTAGGAGTGGGGGCAATGATGACGTAGCGTTAGACACAATCTATACACTCGCGGGTAAATTCGAGCAATTTAATTACAAAAAAGGCAAAGAAAAGCAGGAGCATTGCGCCTTCCCAGCGCATAACCTGTTTAGCAAGGCCATTAACGAAGAAGATTGCCGACGCGGCGATGAGAACCGGTAACCCGACACTGAGGACTACGTCAGTGGCTGGGAGGGCAACAAACAGCCCGGGGATACCTACCACCATCAAAATGTTAAATGCATTCGAACCAAAGATACTGCCAATCGCCATCTCGCCGTGGCCATCACGGACCGCTTTAATCGACACGAAGAGCTCGGGTAATGACGTACCCAAAGCAATGGCAAAAATTGAGATCACTTCAACTGGCACGGCTAATGTTCCGCCAAGATTAATCACCATCTCAATGGCGTAGTGAGCCCCCACCAGTACTGCACCCAACCCAAGCACCGTAAATGCTAATGCCTGTGCTTGTAATCGGGGTGGCTGTTTATCTTCTTCGTGGAGCTCTACCCGGTCGTCCCGTTCAGCATCGCTAAAGAGGTACCAAATATAGGCAGCAAACGTACCGACTAATAGTACCGCTTCGATACGGTCAACCACTCCGTCATACATCATTAATAAAAAGTGTGTCGAAGCGATAAAAAATATCGGGAGTTCGGTTTTAATTAAATCGCGCTTAATGATGATGCGCCCACCGAGCAACGTCACAAACCCAACCACCAGTAAGATATTAGTGATATTCGATCCTACTGCGTTGGCCACCACCAGCTCGGGTGAACCTTGTATAATCGCCGCAAACGATGAGGCGAGCTCCGGAAACGAGGTACCAAACCCAACAATCAAAACCCCAATCGCAAACGCGCTCATCCCTAAGCTCGCACCAATCTGCTTCGCCCCCTCAACAAACATATCGGCCCCTCGCACCAACGCGTACACGGCCAAAAGTAAGAAACCTGTCCAGACAATGAGTTGCATAACACTGCCATACTAGCAAAGATACCCGAAAAAGCGACTCGCTGCTGTTCTCAGCGAGACATGCTTTGCTTACACATTAGTCTAACCATACTTTGATATAAGGAAGTGCTATAAAAATGATGTTGAGACTACGAAATGATACCTCTCATTTTGACAGCTGTAGCTCTCTCCAAGAGCGTCAAGAGAGGTACCGGTAAGGAAGTGTAGATTGAAATGATCCGAACCCACTTTGATATATCAAAGTGGGTTTAAGGCGAGGTGCCAAGCGGTATACCCTATACATATTGGAGAAAATCACCGTAGCCAGCGGCTTCCATCTCTGCCTCAGGGACAAACCGTAGCGCCACCCCGTTCATACAGTAGCGCAGTCCGCCCCGATCAACTGGCCCATCATCGAACACGTGGCCAAGGTGATTATCGGCTATCGCCGAGCGGATTTCTGTGCGAACCATAAATAATCTACGATCCTCATGTTCGGTGACGGCTCCGGGGGTAATCGGGCGTGTAAACGACGGCCACCCCGTACCCGAGTCGAATTTATCGCCCGACGAAAAGAGCGGTTCTCCGGAGAGGATATCCACGTAGATACCCGGCTCATAGATGGTATCGAGCGGACTACTCCCGGCCCGCTCGGTACCATCCTGTTGCGTCACTTTGTACGTCAAGGCATCGAGCGTATCCTTTAGCGCTGCTTGGTCTGGCTTCTGGTAATTACTCCAGGGGTAGGTTGTATCGTTCATACTGGTTGTTTGATTATCGTTAACGCGCCACGGTAGGCTAGGGCTGGTGTCACCACCCCAGTACTGTTCAATAAATGCATCGCGCCCCGACGCTCGGCGATAATATTGGTACTTGAGTCGACTCAAGGTGCCTTTGTAATAATCTTGGTGAAAATCTTCAGCTGGCCAAAACTGAGGGCGCGCCTCGACATCAATAGTGAGCGGTTCATCGTATGGGCCATACGCATTCACCTCATCGATAAGTGCTTCAATCGTCTCACGCTCCGCTGCAGTCTCATAGTAAAACGCGGCTGAGTACTTGTCACCGCGGTCGGCGAAGGTACCATCGTCGTCAGTCGGGTCAGTAGTTTTCATCGTTACTATGAGGATATCTTCGTAGCTGATGATATTTGGATCGTACGTCACCAACACCACCTCGCGATGTCCCCCCGCACCGTAATCATCGTAGGTCGGATTCTCCGTGCTGCCACCAGCATATCCCGAGACTACGTCTACAACACCAGGCGTCTTTTCTAAATCTGCCTCAACGCACCAGAAGCACCCACCGGCGACCATGGCGGTTTCGGTGTCATCCGAAAGCCCCAGTTCGGTGTCGGAGTCGCTGGCAGCTGGCACAGAACCGACCGTGGCCGGCTCAGCGGTAGTTTCATTCGCCGTTTCTAGTGTTTGGTCTGCTGCTACGACCGCTTCGGTATCGCGTGGTTGCACCACTTCTCGTACTGGCGCGGGTAATTGTTCCTCTACTTGAGAGCGGGTCTCTTCTATGGCGACCTCGGCAGTCTCTACAACCGGCGCCATACTTTTTGCGTCTTCCATTCCTAGACCAAACAAACTCGCGACGGAGAGTATGAGTGATTGTATCCATTCCATATAAATAGTACGTGAGTCGTTAAACTTACTTTCAGGCCTGTACGAGAGACATAAATTCCGGTACTGTCTATCGTACTACACTCTTATGATACGTCGTATTGATATCAACGCCGCCACCGCGCACTTCAAACAGCATGATCTTATGATGCATGGGTTACTCACGCAGGCGCTCACCGCACCTCACCCAATTGCCCTACCACAACAAAAGGCGCCCGAGCAGTACTTTCACAGTATTGTCACCTCAATCATTAGCCAACAAATAAGTACAAAAGCTGCGGCGTCCATACGTGGCCGGGTGGAGACGCTACTCGGCACCGTCTCACCTGATAGCGTATTAACTACGCCCGAAGCAGACCTCCGCGCAGCTGGTCTATCGCCGCAAAAGGTGAAGTACCTGACCCATAATGCCGCTATCTGGGAGACACTTCCCTACCAAGAATTTTCGCAATTACCAGACGAAGCGGTGATTGCGACACTGACCAAATTGTACGGCATCGGGCGCTGGACAGCCGAGATGTTCTTGATGTTTTCCTTGGCCCGTCCCGATGTGTTTTCCTACGGTGACCTAGGGCTTATGCAGAGCCTGTATCGTAATTACCAGTACCACCCCCACTACAAACGCAAGATTGCTCGCACGGTAGAGGGTTGGGCACCGCATCGGACTGTCGCCTCACTCGCCCTTTGGCACACGGTCGATAATGGTCCGGTATTGCTGTAATCCGCGGTCGAACTCCCGCAACTCCTGCCGCAACTGAGCGTAATCGGGTAATTTCTCACCCACTAATGCCCAGAAGCGCGGACCATGATTCATCTCCTGTAAGTGACACATTTCATGCACCACGATGTAGTCCTGCAGGTGCGCTGGTAGAAATAAAATTCGGTAGCTGAAGTTCAGATTGTGCAAACTCGAACAGCTCCCCCAGCAACGTCGTTGGTTTCGGATAGCCACTCGGTTCCAGCTCAGGTGGTAGTGTTCGTTGTGGTGTGCGAGTCGCTCCAGTACCACCTTGCGCGCCAGCTCCTTATGCGCCAGATAGTGTTTGGTGACCGTGCTCGCTCGCCGTCGTCGTACTCGCATTCGTCGCCACATATTGACGCTTATTGTAACAAACAAAGAGCCGCCCTGAGGCGGCTCTTTGTTTGTTACGGTTTTTTAAAGAGCATCCTCTGCCTCTTCGGCTAATTCAATCGCTCGTTCCGCTTTTTCGTAGGCATCCTCCCAATCCTCATCGTCAAAGTCGTCTTCGGCGTCATCGAGCTCATTCTTCGCGTCTTCGAGCAGCTCCTCGGCGTCGTCGACGTCATCGCCATTGGCACGCGCTCGATCAATGGCGTCGTCAGCATCGTCGATAGCGTCGTCAGCATCGTCGAGCATATCATCAGCCATATCTTCATCAATTTCTGACTCATCCTCTGCCATCTCAATTGCTTCTTCGGCTAACTCAGTAGCTCGCTCGGCATTGCGGTAGGCATCCGAGTAATCATTATCGTCGAAGTCATCTTCGGCGTCGTCGAGCTCATCCCGGGCGTCTTCGTAACGAGCTTGCGCGTCTTCGAGATCATCCTCATCGACCCCCATATCCTCAGCGTCGCGAATAGCGTTACGTGCGTCACGTACTGCATTGCGAGCGTCGTCAATAGCATCATCGGCGTCATCTTCGTCGTACTCTTCGTCTTCGTCGTCGTCATCGTCACGCTGGCGCGAATTGCGCAGGTCGCCCATATCGATGACGGCTGCGACATAGCGTTCGGCGATATCACCTCGCTCAGCGATCGCTTCAATCAGCTCCTCTTCGTCACGGGTATCAGTAATCAGGCCGAAAGCACCACCATCGACAAGGGTGACGCGGACCAACGTTTCGTCGTCATCACGATTGAGGAAAATGCGGTCAATTGGGTTGTCGCTCACCGTTGGTGTACTTGCAGCAGGAGTTGGCGCAGGTGCAGTAGTAGGCGCTGCCGATTGTTCGGCTCCCGTGCGCGTAGATGGTCGACTTTGTAAAACATCGCTCGGGTAACTGCCACCCGGATAGGCCACAAAGTATTCCATAATCAGTGCAGCAGTACTTGGCCCGACAACACCAACCGGATCCATCCCAAAGCGAGCCTGCAGGTTACGAATGGCATCTTGCGTTTTGGGACCGTAAAAGCCGGACGTAATACCATCAGGATAAATCAGCGGATCAGTGGCCAGTAAAGTTTGGATTTTAAGGATAGTATCGTTTGTTTCGCCGTAGACTGCTTCTTGTTGGAGCACCGTGGTGGCGGCACCAAGTACTGAGCCAGACGGTGCGGCGGCGGTGCTCGGTGTTGCAGCGCTATTGCCTGCTCCTAACGAATCACTGAGCTCAGCGAATTCCGCTTGCAGCGACTGCATTTCGGTAATAATTTCTTGCATCCGTGCCATAATAGACGCAATATCGGCCGTTTGGGCACGGGCGGGTAGCACACCAACCACCAAAAGCGCACCCATTACTATTCCAACTCGGTATTTCATACAATTCAAGACAAACATTCCGTTAATACTACTATTGTACCGTGCCCAGATACCAACTACGAGGGCGCTGTGTACAGAATCCGACCGAGACGAATCAAATCGTACCCCACCTCCTCGTTACAATACTCATAAATCGGCTTCAATTTTTCGGTGCCAACCGTACCCATGGCGGCCTCAAGCTGCGCTGCCACAGTCTCATACTCACCAGTCCGTAAGTGGACGATGTCACCCTTAGTGACAGCGCCATCAGCTACCAGTTTCTCAAGGTGCCCCCAAATGGTGTTTTCTGACATCTTACGGGTCTTAGCGATGGCGCGCACCGTATTACCCGCCAAGAGCAGTTGTTTCGTTTGCTCGTAGGTACTCTCTTGTTGTACGCGCTCAAAACTACTATGGCGCTCACCAACATCGGCTGCCTTTGGCATAGTACCGCCACAGGTACTGACAAACTGTTCGTGGAGGCGCGCGGCTTTACCGTCCTCCATATTTCGCCAGGCGTCGCTGGCTAGGTCACTCTCGGTTTTAAAGCGTGCGTCTTGCTCGACTATCTTTGGGTCGACCCGCAGTGCCGTCGGGCTCATGCCGAGCATTTTGAGACCCGCCAAACTGCGGACGCGAGAGAGAGCTACATAGCCTTGCCCAAACACAAAGGCTTTACTCAGATCAATCTCCGCCGCATCGAGCGACATGCCCTGGCTCTTATGTACCGTAATCGCCCAAGCGAGTCGTAGGGGTATTTGTTCAACCGCAGCCAACACTTTTTTATCCTCGACCATCTCCCAGCTCGCTGGCTTCATAGTGATACGCCGCCCTTCGGTAGTTTCAATCACGGGGTAACCTTCCATCCCTTCAAAGGCAACTACCCGCGCGAGCGTGCCATTCACGTACCCGGCTTCAAAGTTGTTCTTCGTACAGACCACCATCGCCTCTTCTTTAAGCTCCAGCTGCTCGGGTGAGAGGCAGTTCTTAGCTAAACCTTGCTGCAACTGCTTATTACCCTGCCCGCTCATGGTAAAACGGCGTGGCTTCCCTGGGAGACTGGTTAACTTATCGGCGTTGACCGCATCGACATCGGCATTGTGGGTGTAGAGACGCGTCGGTTCGATATCGGGATACGCAATTTCGTCTTGTTCTTCAAGCAGCGTGTAGTGCGACTCATCAACATCATTCTGACGAATCGACTTCAAGAGACCTAAAAACAGTTCGTCTTCTTGGCGGTACTGGTCTTCAAGGTAACAGATGAGCGGTCGAGCTTGTTGCCAGGCGTTGCTCTCAAAGGCGTACCGCAACACCTCTCCCTGCCGGGTCACCGGGGGCAACTGGAAGAAGTCGCCAACAAAAATCACTTGCAGTCCGCCAAACGCCTTAGGCGTTTGGCGGACTGCTCGACATACCGCATCAACCATCTCGAGCACCTTCCCATCGAGCATCGAGATTTCGTCGACAATCAGTACCTTAGCTTTATTGATACGCTTACTGGCTTTCTCGTTACTCGCAATCGCATCGAGATCGCGCGCCGTGAGCTGGTCTTTAATACCAATCCGACTCCACGCGTGCAGCGTCATGCCACCAATGTGCGTGGCCGCGATACCCGTCGACGCAGTAACCGCCACCGGTATCTTCGCTGCTTCCAGCCAGGCAATGTACTGATTGATGACGTAGGTCTTCCCCGCCCCCGGTTCACCGGTTAAAAAAATATTGTTGCCGGTTTTTAGAATATCAAGTGCTTCAGTCTGGGTCATTGTAGGCAGTATACCACTTACGCTGTTTGTGGACATACGCCAAACAACCTCGACGCATGCGGTATGATAGAAGTATAGAAGCGAGGTGGGTAGCTTACGTTTCTCTTGATTAGCTCTACAACTGTTCTTTTGCTCTATGGCAACGTCGCTCAAAATCAAAGACGCCACCGCTGGCGCCAAAACCAAAACCACCAAGGTGGTTAAAAAGCGCGTGGTGAAAAAGGTCGCCCAGAAGGTTGCCAAACGTGCGGCGAAGAAAACGACTAAGCGTACGAGTAAAAAGACCGTCAAGAAAGTAATCAAAAAGCGCACCAGCAAAAAAGCTACCAAAACCGCCAGTAAAAAACTCATAGCCGCGCAAGTCATCAACCGCGCCGATCTCTTTAAGCAGCGCAAACCGCAGCCACTTGGCCACCTCATGGTCGAACATAAGCTACACGACGCAGGCTTTCGCGGCGAAGTCTCGAGCGATGCGAAACTCCTTGAGCGCTACAGTACCGACGAAAGTATTTTTGCTGTTCGGCCACAGATTGTGCTGCAACCTAAACGCAGTCAAGACGTCGAGATTGCCGTTAAAGTACTCGGTGCCGAAACTAAGAAATTTCAAACCCTGTCCTTGACCCCTCGGGCAGCAGGTACTGGCCTCTCCGGTGGCTCACTCACCGACTCCATCATTATTGACGTCAGCAAGCACCTCAATCGCCTCGAGGGAGTAATGCAGGGTAGCAACGGTGTGGCCATCACCTGCGAACCCGGCATGATGTGGCGCGATATGGAAAAAGAACTCGCCAAGCACGACGCCTACCTTCCCTCCTACCCTGCCAGTAAAGACATCTGCTCAATTGGTGGTGCGATTGGTAATAATGCCGCCGGGCCCGACTCCCTGCGCTACGGTCACTGCGCTGAGTGGATAGCTAGTCTCGATGTCGTCCTCCACGACGGCCATACCTACACTATCCAGCCACTCTCATATAAAGAGTACCAGGCGCTCGTCAAGCGCGATGATGCCTACGGCCGTATCCTCAAAGAAATTTTTACACTCATCGAAAAAAACGAAAAGCTCATCGAGAAAGCCAAGCCTAAAACTAAAAAGAACACGGCTGGCTACGCCCTCTGGCACTGCTTAAACGGAAGTGTTGCCGAGTTTAAAAAAGGTAAAGTCGAGCTCGACCTCACCCGCCTGATTGCGGGCAGTCAGGGTACGATTGGTGTTATCACGAAACTCACTATGCGGGCGCAGCCGATTGCGCACGACACCGAGCTGATTGCCATCCCTGTCTTTAACTTAGCCGATGCCGGTGCCGTCGTGGTCGAAGCCCTCAAGTACGATCCAATCAATGTCGAAGTGTTCGATGGTCTCTCGTTTGATTTAGCGATGAAAAACCCCGACTTCTTCAAAGACCGCCTCGACGGCATGCAGTACTATAAAGTACTGCTCTCGATGTACACCTGCTACCACGTCCGCTGGAAACGACAAACCCCTGAGTTTACCCTCCTCGTGACGGTCGACGGCAAACACGCCGAGCGTGATGCGATTGCCGACGCGGTGGCGTCTATTCAAGCCGCTGGTGGTACGCGAGCGCGCCATATTACCAGTGCGGCTGAGCGAGAGATGTTTTGGCAAATTCGACGTGCCAGCTACACGCTCTCGAAATTCCAAGACCCGAGTAAGCGCCCAGCCGCCTTCTTAGAGGATATGACCGTCCCACCCGAGAACTTGGCTAAATTCTTCGCCGAGGTGAAGAAACTTCTTAAAGAGTTTGGCGTTACCGCGGCCGTCCATGGCCACGGTGGTAACGGGCATTTCCACTTCTACCCCCTCTTAGACTTCACTAAGCAAGGTACCGGCGACATGGTCGAGAAGATGGCCGAGACCTTCTTCGATACTGCTGTTAAACACGGTGGCAATATCTGTGGTGAACACAACGACGGCATCGCCCGTACTCCGTACCTCAACAAACTCTTCACCAAAAAAGAACTCGACCTCTTTAAGCAAGTAGAGCACATCTTCGACCCTGACGATATATTCAATCCTGGTAAGAAGGTCAACCCCCGGTTTGATGTGAAGGAGACCTTGCGGAAGACGAACTAACCAGTTGATTCAACGCAGCAGATCTGTCCACTTGTCTGCAACCTGCAGGGGTGTATGATAGCGACCTATGCAGCATATTCGTTCAATGGTTGAAGCGCCATGGTTTCAGAAACTGATTATCATTGCCATCATTCTCAACGCCATTACGCTTGGCCTTGAGACTGCTCCCGAGCTGGTAGGTCCATACATGACGGCGCTGGTCCGCATTGACCTAGCCTTTCTTGCCCTCTTTACCGTAGAAATTGTGCTGAAGCTGATAGCCTATCGCCTATCCTTTTTCAAGAGCGGGTGGAATATTTTTGACTTCATTATTGTTGCCATTTCACTCCTACCGTTCCTGCAAGGGCTTTCGGTCTTGCGCTCGCTGCGCATTCTTCGCGTGTTACGTCTGATTAGTGTCATCCCACAGTTTCGTAAGGTTACGCAGGCTTTTTTTGATTCCCTCTCGGGCCTCGCGGCGATTGGCACCATTCTCCTTCTCATCTTCTATGTCGGCGCGGTAATGAGTACCAAGCTGTTTGGTGGCGACTTCCCTGAGTGGTTCGGCACCATCGGCCGCTCACTCTACTCGCTCTTTCAAATTATGACGCTCGAGAGCTGGTCGATGGGCATCGTTCGGCCAGTGATGGAAGTACATCCCTACGCCTGGCTCTTTTTTGTACCCTTTATCCTGGTTACTACCTTTGCCGCGCTTAACCTCCTGATTGGAGTGATTGTGAATTCGATGCAAACGCTTCACGATCAAACGACGAACGATCTCGATGCGCATCTCAGCGAACAAGACCGTTCACGCACCGAGCTTAAAGCCAAGCTCGATGAGCTCGAGGCGAGTATTAAAGAAATTAAACAGAAGTTATAAAAAACCGCCGAGCCACGACTCGCCGGTTTTTATGAGCTAACCCTCCCGTCGCTGGGCTACTTCGAGGAGTTTGCGCTTCTCTTCTGCATTTTCTTCACCGGCCACCGAACCGGGGTCGCTCGGATCATAGTCATCGCTATAGAGTCTCTTGAGTCGTGTTTCTAATGCACTGATAGATTCATGCATAAAATTTCCGTACTGCACCGTCACCACGGGAACTTGCATAGCCGGAGTTACGTACTCCGCAAACTTACCGTGTAGATGCTCTGGCTCCAATACAAGCACAGCTCGAGGGGTGCGTTCATTCATACGCTCAGTCACGGCTTGGGCCATACGTTTCAAGAAATTAAGGAGGTTATGCTCATCAGCTTCCTCACGGACGTTACCACTACCCATAGTGATACCTCTACCTCTGCGCTCAAAGAATCCCTCATTGTCGCTATACTGTGGCGGATGTTCGACCACCCCCTCTATAAACGTGAGAGTACCATCCTGTAACTCATAAATCTTGCCTTCTTCCTTAGCGCTTACGACTACCAAAACATGGTCATCCTCCACACTGTATCCATCAAGAATGTTGTTCATATGATATTTACCTAATGGTTTATGAATACCTACTACTTGTTACGAATCACGCTGGTGTGTATTTCACCTGCCTTGACTTGCATCAGCGTGAAAACAGTATCTACGGAGATACCTCGAGAGCTAGCGCTATACCCCACCCTCTTCTGAAAAGAGAAAAACGTCGTCGATACTCGAGTTATCGTCCAAGAGGCTGGCAACCTCTTGCAAAGCTATCGCTTCTCAAACGGTACTTCTAAGCGAGCAAAAGGCTTTGCGCCCGGCTTCGTCAGAAGCTCTCTTCGATTCATAAATATTGGGAATCGGTCACGAGTTACTAACCATATTTCTTCGCTGCGCTTTAAATCTAGTAAGTACTCTTGAACCCGACTGACTCGTCGTGAACTCACACCGTTCCGGCGGTTCGATTCCCACGCAACGTGCGAAAGCACGTTGCTCGTGGGCTCACAGCTATATTCAAATACAAAAAAAGCACCAAAAGGTGCTTTTTTGTTAAGAATATATGCTGTCATCCTCTGTTGTGCGAATTGGAATCAGTTGTATGGTCAATTTGTGAAGTTTAAAAAAAGACGCACCCCAACAAATTGGTGTGCGCAATAAAATACTCGAAATGACTAGATTTCAGACCCACGGGGTGAGAAGCGAATACTTGGAGCTTCGCAAGAGGTTGCCTGCAATGTTGAACTGGCGAAACATTGCGACAACCTGAACCGCCGCTGTAAGCGGTCGAACTTTGCCAAGTAAGGGGAATCGGCGCAGGTTTCTAATTCCTTTCAGTCATAAGAACCTGCTGCCCCGGCTCGCTCGTAAACATCGCTCCGCCTTTCGATTCCCCGCCGCAGGCAACGCAGGTTGCCTGCTTGGGATCACACGGG
>CAZZPW010000008.1:0-33419 GCA_964655825.1 uncultured Candidatus Saccharibacteria bacterium | reverse complement strand
GCCATTCTTTACCTAAATGCGCTCCAGATGACCTTCCATTGGATCAAGGGTATCGTTGGCCCAGCCCTCCAAGCAGCCAGCTGGTACACCCTCGGTTTTTTGCTCTCAATAGAACTCTTTAACCTAGCCCCACTCACCTGGACGCTCTTTCTCATCCTCTATGCCGCCGACATAGTTTTCTTTTACGTGCTTGTTAAGGCGGTACGCGCGTGGCAAAAATGCCATGCGGTACAATAGTCGTATATGGAAATAATTTTTGTTCTTAGTAGTATCCTCTTAAGCTTTGCGATTTCGCTCGGGGTTGGCAGCTCAACCATTGCCATCGTAAACTTTTTTACAGCTATTGCCGACGGCACCATCGAGCCAACCGAGCGCCGCATGATGGGCGTCACGTACATTATTTTACGCGTCGCCATGGTGGCCATTGCGCTCATGCTCATTACGCAGTACATGCTAGGCTACGTGGGTGTAGCTACGCCATACTTTGGTACCACGCACGCAGTGGCCATGGGTATCGTTACTGCCGTACTCTACCTCAACGCGCTCTTAATGACCTACCGCATCATGCCCAGCACCTTTGGCCCGGCGATTCAGGCCAGCAGCTGGTACACCCTCGGTACCTTAGCGGCACTTATACCGGTCGGGGTGATTGCATTTCCGCTTAGTATTTTTATATTAGCCTACACCACCGCGATTATCCTCTTTATTTCACTTATTAATGGTGCGATGGGGTGGTTGCGACACCGGGAGTTGGAGACACAAAAGTAACCACCCGTACCTGCGGTTCGTACTTTTGTTACCGAGTAACGCGACCAGGATTTCGGTGGTAAATGACCGGAATTAAGATCAAGGTAATCACCACGGAGAAGACAAGTCCGAACATAATCGAGAAGGCGAGTGGTGCCCAAATTTCTCCTGCCAGCGCCAGTGGTACCATACCAATTACGGTGGTTAGGGTTGTTAGCAAGATTGGTCGCACCCGGCTACTGGCCGCATCGAGGACGACATCACGAATTGATTTCTCAGGATACTGTTTACGCTGCTGATTCATAACATCGATTAGCAGAATTGAGTTGTTAACCACAATGCCCGAGAGCGCAATAAAGCCCATAATGGACGGGAACGAGAGAGCGCTTCCGGTTATGGCAAGACCCGTAAAAATACCAATGAGTGAGTAGGGGAGAATAGTGAGGACGTAGGCAGTGTGTCGGAAGGAGTTGAACTGGAGGGTCAGCACACAAATCATTAAGAGTACTCCAATAACGAGCGCCAGACCCATCTGGGCAAAGGCTTCATTTGATTCTTCAGTCTCACCACCACCGGTGCTGAGCTGGACACCCGTGAGATCAATCTCGTTGCGTACCCGTTCAACCGCTGCTGCTTGGACAGATCGGGCGTTGGCGTCGCCGGTAATGTCGGCCGTAACAGTAACAACACGTTCTTGATCCTGGTGATTGATCACACTACTCGATTCGCGTAACCCTACATTGACAACACTGCCTAAGAGTACCGCCTCTCCAGTTGGACTGGGAATGGTCAGCTGCTCGATGGCTTCAATGGTGGCTTGATTAGCTCGCTCGGGATTGACGCCTTCCTCGTCTGTTAAGTTAAGCTGAACGACCACGGGTACATCGTCAGTCAGCGTGGTTAAGGATGTGGCCTCGGTACCAAACACGGCTGTTCGTGCAGTCTGAGAGACGGTCAACGGATCTAGCCCAAATCGGGCAGCTTCTGCTCGGTTAAAGTCCAGCACAAATTCAGTCGTGTTGCTATTGGTGCTGGCATCGACATTGGTAGTGCCCTCAAGCTCGCTTAAGAGCAGCGATGATTCGTTGGCTACCGTACTTAAGCGATCGAGATCCTCACCCGTAAAGCGGAGCACTACTGCTGCTCCCGTTGGCGGTCCATTCGAAGGTTGGGTAACCGTTATGTCGGTATCGGCAAAGCCGGCAAAGTCGGCGCGTAAGCTATCGACAATCTCCATACTCGTACGCTCACGCTCATCTGCTAACGAGACGAAAATACTGGCGACATTCTCACCACTGCCACCGCTACCAAACTGGCTACCTTGACCAATAGTTGCCGCAAACGATGCTACCCCTGCTTCCTGGTACAAAACCTCCTCCACCCGTCGAACTACAGTATCGGTCAATTCTTTAGTGGTACCGGCCGGCTCTTGTACTTCGACGATAACAAAATCAGCGTCTGATTGGGCAAAAAAGATTACCTGTACGACACCACTAACGGGTAGGAGAAGCGCTATCAGAAGCGCCGCCCGTAGACCCCATTGGAAGACACGCTCGCGCGTTTTGTTGCCCAACAGGGTGTCTAACTTTTGCCGATACCACTGTTCTAAATGCTGCGCGAAGGCGGTTTGCGTCCGTTCTATTTTGGTAGCACTGCGTCGTTTTAAGAAATGAGTTGCCAGTAGTGGGATGATAAAGAGAGCTACAAACAGAGAGGCTAGCAGTAAAAAGACAATTGTGTAGGGAATACTAGCGATGAATTGGCCAATCACACCAGTCACGATGAACAAGCCGACAAACATTGATATCGTCGTTAAGGTACCTGAGGTGAGCGGGGCGGCAAATTCACGTACGGTTGCGATAGCTGCTGCTTGCTTATCGATGGTCGAGTCGGCCTTCATTCGGCGATTTATACCCTCTACCACCACAATGGCTGAGTCAACTAAAATACCAACACCCAAAATGAGCGAAAAGAGGGAAAGAAAGTTGATACTATTGTCTGAAAAGTACAGTCCAATAAAACCAAATAAAAACGAGAGGGGAATGGCTAATCCAGCCAACAAACCCTCACGCCAACCAATCGCTACCACCAGTAACAGAATAACTAAGGCGACTGTTTGTAAACCAGAAGAAGACAGCCGCACCAGATCGTCTAATACTAGTTCACCCGAATCAAGTATCGTGTCAACCGCAAACCCTTCGAGTACCTCACCAGGCTGCTGTAACGCCTCGAGTCGTTCGGTAACCGCACTTGAAATGCGCGTTACGTCTCCTTCAGTTTGTTTAAATACATCAAATGTAATGGCGTTTTGCGACGGAGCGCCAGCAACGCTATGGCGCGAGATGCTGCCAGCTGGAGCCAAACCGTCGATCACGGTTGCCACATCGCCCACATAGACCGGCTGTTCACCTCGGGTGGTGATGGGAATGTCTGCAATCTCATCAATATTTTTAATGTCACCAGCGAAGCCAACCGTATATGCGATACCGTCGTTTACAATCTCACCAACAGGAAACGTTCGGTTATGGTTACTGATGGCATTCGTAATGTCTCGAAGTGCAATATCAAACTGTGCGAGCGCGGCCCGCTCAACCAAGACTTGTACTTCGGGATCGCGTACGCCAGATGTTGACACGTTTGAGACACCCGCCAGGGCTTCAAGCTCATCTTCAACTTGAGCTGCCACATCAATAAAACCACGGTCAGAGCGGTCTCCCGACACGACAATAGTCACGATTGGTTGGTCTTGAAAATCAACCTGCGATACCGTTGGTTCCTCAGCTGTATCTGGTAACGACGGGGCAATGCGGTCGACTTCATCTTTCAGTGCATCAATTGAATCGTCTACGTCAGCCGAAGCTTCAAACTCAACCGTAACCGACGAAACCCCTTCACGAGAGGTTGAGGTTATTTGTGAGACGTTATCGAGATTAGTAAGGCCACGTTCAATTTCATTGGTAACGAGTGACTCAATATCGGTGGCCGGCGCGCCTGGCAACGCGGTAGTAATAATACCTACCGGAATCACTACTTCGGGGGCAGATTCACGAGGTATGTTTGCTACCGAATACGCTCCGACACCGAGCAAAATAACAATAAACAAATAGGCGAACCGATCGTTTCGAATGAAGAAATCGAGCATAGGCACTTAGTTACTACGTACCGTTACTGATTGTCCAGCAGATAGTCCGCGTGCATCTTGGACAACGGGTGTGTCGGCGTCAATGCCACTCGTGATAGCGACGGTGGTACCCCGAATATCTCCGAGTTCGACTGGTTGGGTTTGCAGCGTATTTTCGGGAGATACGATAAACACAAAACCGTCTTGAGCAGTGAAGCGGACGGCGGTTATAGGTAAAAAGTACGGAGTAGCTGCTCCGCTGTCGCTGGTAGTCAGTGCCGCTTGTGGTGTTATGCGTACCGTACTGTTATTCGTGAGAGCATCACCCGATACGGCTGCGCGAATTTCGGTTTTCTGAGTAGCTTGGTTAACAGCTGGAGCAACTGACACAATAGTACCTGTGGCGGTGCCATCGATGGTTACTCGTGAGCCTACTTGTAGTTGAGCTGCATCACGTTCGGTCACAAAAAATTGCACCTCGAGACTACCATTATTTGCGACCTCTGCCACTGGTGTAAAACTTGGCACAAAATCTCCCACATTAACCGCGACGTCATTCACTGTACCTGCAATAGGTGAGCGAAGAATTGTTTTAGCGAGCTGAGCTTGAGCGGCCCGTAACGAGCCTAATGCCGATTTAACTTGTGCATCTGCTACAGACACATCAGTCGCTGAAGCGGCCAGTTGTGCCCGGGATCGTGCTTCAAGAGCCGAGTCAAGCTGACCTTCAGCCGCTCGCACCGCATTGCGTTGGGCATTAACCTGTGACTCTACCCGTGCAAGGGTAGCTAAGAATGCTGCTTCTTCAGGGTCGGCTTGGGTATCAATATCGGTGTCAGTAACCAGTGCACGAAAACGTTCGGTAATCGTATCTAAACGCAGGATTAACTCGTTGACATCGCTAAGAAGGACGCGTGCTTGCTCAACCGTACGTGGTGCATCAAGGAGGATACGGAGGTCGGCCAGTTCGTCGGGGATACCATTGTACGCTGGTTCAATGACATTTATATGTACCGCTTTCTCGCGTAGTAGTACTGATCCAGTTCGATAGACATTGTTCTCGTCTGCGACGAGGGTGTCGAGTTCGTCACTGCTAAGATCGGCAGCAGTCGACCGGAGCGTCGCCGCAGTGTTAAACACACCGTCAATTGCTTGACGTACTGTGTTCTCCGCATCGGTTGCTGAAACAGCGTTTATCGCTGCATTGGCGAGCGCTTGTTCATACGCACCCTCTGCCTGGAGTACCGCGGCCTGTTCTGAGGCGTTCTCTAGCGTCGCAATTATACTTCCAGCCGACACAACTTCTCCGGGGCGGACCCGTACCGACGTTACTTGACCGCTCACTTCTGTTTGAATCTCAGCCTCATCCACAGACCGTACGGTACCAATATATCCACCGCGTCGTTCACTGGCGCTCGCAGCTGCGCTTGTCAATGTTACTAATGTGGGTTGGGCCTCAACAGCTGGCTCTACGTCAGCGGTACTACCAGCGAAAAACCGACCAGCACCGACCAGTAAAAGCACAAGTACACCAATGCGGAGTGCCTTTTGCAGGTTGGAATGAGGCCAGAAAAATCGACCAAAATCGGCCATAACGTCTGAAATGATGCGAAATAGGGTATACATAAAGAATCTGCGATAATCAGCCTAAAATACGTCAAAAATAATATTTGTCAATAGTACGCACCAATTGTATCTTTATTTCATACCTTATTTTCTGATTCTTACATTGCCTGGTATACTAGCAGGCGTATGTTTGGAAAATTGAAACAAGCGGCCATCAAAAAGTTGGTCAAGTCACAGATGAAGAACGTTCCTGAAGATCAGCAACAAATGATCATGGAACTAGTAGAGAAAAAGCCAGAGTTGTTTGAACAGATTGCCAAAGAAATGCAGGCTGAACTGAAAACGAACGGTAACAACCAAATGGCAGCGGCTATGAAGGTGCTACCGAAGTATCAGAAAGAAATCGCCGGCGCGATGAGTCCTGAAATGCAACAAAAAATGATGCAAATGGCAGGTGCACAGAAAACAGGCGGGTTTAACCCCGATGGCAGTATACGGAAATAACTTCATCAAGCTACTACTCACACCCGACCGCGGCCTTCGGCCGCGGTCGTTGGTACAATATCGGCTATATGCAAAAGAATATTCTCATACTCCTTGGACATACCGATATCGACACGTACACAGGTGCGCTCGCTGATGCCTATCAAGACGGCGCCTCCGCTGCTGGTCACGAAGTGAAACGGGTTAACATTGGCGAGATGCAATTCGACCCAATTCTGCATAAAGGCTATAAGGAAATACAAGCCCTCGAGCCCGACTTAATAGAATTGCAAGAGGCTTTCCGGTGGGCCGACCACATCGTGATTGCGTACCCCAACTGGTGGAATACGATGCCGGCGATTTTGAAAGGTTTGTTTGACCGCTTTTGGATTCCAGGTTTTGCGTTTAACTTTAACAAAGAAACCAAGAAGATTGAGCAACATCTCACGGGAAAAACAGCACGGGTTATTATTGTCGCTGGTTCACACTCACCGTTTAGAACCTGGTGGAATTACGGTGACTACACCAACGAAATCCAACACGGAATACTTGGTTTTGCCGGTATCACGTCAAAAGTATCTGCTTTTGGCCCTTGTGAGCGGGTGAGTGATGCCTGCCGTACCAAGTGGCTCGCCCAAATTGAACAGTTGGGAAAACAAGCGCGGTAGGCTTGTATCTTTGGTATAGTAACGTGAGATACGTACAATTATAGTGTCTCACTACCCGCCGGGAGATATGGGTTGTACCGTGTGCACCGTGAACCCCATTTCTGCCCGGCGGGTAGCAGTTAATCAAAGTGGTAACACAGAACCGCTTACGTAGCCACCATCTGGTGGCTTTTTTTATAGTGTCAAAAGTGCTAGGCTACAGCCGATGCCTGATCTCCAATCGACCGTCCAGCACCTCGGCAAGAGTGTTACGCAAATCATTCATTTTTCGAATGGTAACAAGCGTACGTTCAGTGGCATTATTACCGAGACCATTAAACAGGGCGAATTCACCAAGATGATGCTTAAAGATGGCCGTATGCTCATGATTAACACCGCTAACGTTGATTGTATCGAGGTTTTTAACGAAGAAATTGACACCCAAATCACCCAATAACGTATGAGTTTATCTGTCGGAATCGTCGGCCTGCCAAACGTTGGCAAATCAACCCTGTTTAACGCCCTTACTAAGAAGGAGGTACTAATGGCGAATTATCCGTTTGCCACTATCGACCCGGCGGTCGGGGTCGTACCCGTGCCGGACAACCGTCTCTACGAGCTCAGTACGCTCTCTGGTAGTGCCGAGACCATTCCCGCCATTATCGAATTTGTCGACATTGCCGGTCTGGTAAAAGGCGCCTCAGCTGGTGAGGGCTTGGGTAATCAATTCCTCGCTAATATCCGTGAAGTCGATATGATTGCCGAAGTGGTACGTATCTTTGACGACGAAGACATTCACCACGTCGCGGGTGCGGTCGACCCGGTGGGCGATATCGAAACCATTAACCTCGAACTGATTATGGCCGACGCCGAGACGGTGAGTAAGCGACTCGGTACACTCGCTCGCGAAGTACGTGGGGGTGATAAAGACGCCAAGGTACTCCACGAGCTCCTTGAGCGATTATTGCCGCACTTAGAGGGCGGGCACCTAGCCAGTACCTTGGAATTGAATGAGGCTGAGCAAAAGCTCATAAAAGGCTTACACCTCCTCACCATGAAGCCTATACTGTATGTTTGTAACCGAAAATCGGGTGCGTTCAATTTCGATGAGCAGAACGACGAACGCTGGCAGGAATTAGTAGAGCTGTTTGAAAAGACTGGAGCTGAGTACGTAGTGGTCGATGCGGGTGTCGAACATGAACTTAAGGACTTGGCCGAGGAAGAGAAAACGGAATTTCGCCGCGAATATGGCACCCAAGACAGTGGGGTAGATGCGCTCATCCGAGCGTGTTACCACCGTCTAGGCCTCATGAGTTACTTTACGACCGGCGAGAAGGAGACCCGCGCTTGGACCGTTAAGCAGGGGAGTACCGGCCCGGAGGCAGGTGCTGCCATCCACACCGATTTTCAAACTAAGTACATCCGCGCCCAAGTCGTAAGCTACAACGATCTGATCACCGCTGGTTCACGCGCCGCAGCGAAAGATGCTGGTAAAGTCCGGACGGAGGGTAAAGAGTACATCGTACAAGATGGGGACGTGATAGAGTTTATGCATAGCTAGCTATGTCACAGGACTTTAGAACCGATACCACACACGAGGCGTATCAAACAGCCCGAGCTGCCGGCCACCTCGATGACGGCTGCCGACTGTGCGACGCGGTAACGGTTCAAGCCTTCGAGAATTGGCGGATTGTGAACAATCGTTTTCCGTACGATGCTGTCGCCACAACCCACCACATGCTCGTGCCCACGCGCCACGTCACGGAAGACGAATTAACAACCGCTGAGGTAGCAGAGCTCCTGGAGATCAAACAAACAGCGCTCAGTGAGTATGATTGCGTCATTGAGTCGTTACCGCACAATAAAAGTATTCCTGAACATCACCATATACACTTAGTGGTTATCAAGGACGATATTAAATAATAAAGCCCCGCAACCATTCTGGTTGCGGGGCATGATGTTACTCGGCGTAGCCGTGATAGTCGGCGTCGCTCTGGCGAGCAAGGTCGACTCTTCCTCCCGGATGAGTGCTGAACACCGCATCCGGATAAAAGACATCCTCGAAGCGAACTAGGAAGAGGTCAAAGTCGGCCGATAGACTCGAAGGGACACCCCCATCAAGTGGCTGCTTGCGCAGTTCGGCGGCGTGCTCCTCCTGACACACTCTTTCTTCAGTCAGGAAATAGAGTTGGAGCCGAGTGAGGCGATATAGTCTTTGCCTCACACGCTTTGGTTCTCTGTAGCAGGCAGCGACCCGCTCAATACGAGCAAAGTTCTCCTCGGTCAGAATGGTATCGTGCACGATAGGTACTCCTCAGTTGCTTCTGGTTGGCAGCTAATATTTATTATATCACATTTATATAATATGTAAATAGTAAAAACCCCCGCAGCAATGCCGCTGCGGGGGGGGGTAGTAGTGAGAGGAGTATGTCTCGTCAAACTCGGTTTTCTTCGCTGCCGACAAACCTATCCGGCATGCTTGGCTGATTGACGTTCATCCAGGCGCTGATACGAGCCAAGAAACAATCGAAATCACTCGGCTCACCAACGCTCTCACGATGTTGTTGCGCTGTCTGTTCGGACTGAATAGTTTCTTCGGTAAGCTGCTGGCATTGCCAGTGCGTGAGATTGCTCTCCAGCCAGGCGACTATACGGTCACGATCGTCTTCGCGGTAACAGTCGGCAAACTGCACAAATAGTATCGATTTGGAGGGGAGTTCGCGAACAAGTTCTTCCGACACCAGTTTTCTCCTTTATGGTGAACAACGGTTTACTACCCTACAACAATATTTCTTATTGTAAAGTGTTGCTCATCCACATTATTAAACGAGTGTAAAAATACGCAAAATAATCTTTCAATAGAAAACCTGAATCTTGTTGGTTTTTAGGGTTTTTTAAAGGCTTAACTACCTTTAGTTGGTGGGTTGTGTCGCTGTACCGGACTTACTACATTGGGTGTCCATTCGGCAGTAATCTCTCCATATTGTTTCTCGAATTCACTTAATTCGTGTTCTAAGTACTGCTTCAGGCGCTTGGCGTGCGCGGGTGTCATCGAAAATATATGTGCTTTCTCACCAGAGCTAACCCCGAGTACAAAGTACTCTGGGGTATACCCAATTTTGGCGTTCTCGGCAAACAACTTGGGAGCGCGTTTGAGGTCTTCTTTTTGCATAGCGCTACTGTAGCACATTTGCTATAGTGCCCCCAAATCGCTCTTTCAACCAGAGGAATCGCAAATGCGTATCATGTTTCTCAACGCGTGGGGTGGAGCTCTTCATGAGGAGCTCATTCCTTATCTTGTCAAGCAATCTCGCAGTATCGACGTCTTCTGCCTACAAGAAGTACACCATGCGCTACGACTCTCAAATCTGTCAGAGCGTAAAATACTTCCCGAGCGTGGTAAGCGAGAACGACGACACTTGGTTACCTTGTTTAACAATCTCCAACAAGTGCTGCGCGATAGTCATATCGGAATCCACTCACCAGTATTATCAGGTCTCCACGATCTCGAAGGAAAACCGTCTGAGTTCTACGATTATGGCTTGGCGACGTTTACTCGGATAGCTGCTCGACCGGAAACGTTTCGAGCGAGCATGACACATCGAGTATTCGGGCAATACAACGATGGTAAACCAGCCTCACGGGCTGTCGTATCGTTTACGTCTCGTCTGCGTGGACGTCATGTACTTATCGCACATATGCACGGCTTGTGGACTCGGGTCGGAAAAATCGATACACCGGAGAGAATCATGCAATCTCGACGAGTAGCTGAACTAATTGCCGCACATCGGCGAGAAGAGAGTTGGGGAGAAGAGTTACCGGTTATCTTTGGAGGTGATTTTAACCTCACTAGCGAGTGTAGCGCTCTGAAACGACTAGAGAACGGGCGATACTTTGGCCCAGGTGGCGGTGAGTCGTTAACTGCTAAATTCGGTATTTCCGATACACGGACTGCAAACTACAAGAAACCAGAACGCCAGGCCAACTTCGTACTAGCGAGCAAGGTACTCGACGCCCAACTGAAAGTCGATTACAGCGCACCGTCTGACCACGCAGCGTTGATCGTGAGTATCGATGAATCTTGACCATACAGCCGGGCGGCACACGCCCGGCTGTTTTTTATACCAAATGGGTGTACCATAAGGGTATATGAATCCCGTTAGAGATTCAGTTGAAGCTAGTAACACGGGATATTCATACTTAGGACTATGATGTGCTTACAAAATTTTAAGTATAAACGCTTATGATCTCTAACGGGATGAACGAGACCCCACGTCACTTTGCCTTACAACTCGGAGCGCTGATTGCGCTCTATGCCAGCATAGCCTCGCTGATTACCCTACTCTTTAGTGGTATCACGCTCACCTTACCCGATCCAGCCGATTCCTACTGGCAAGCTAGTAGCGCGCAGGAGAGTATGCGCTTTGCCTTCGCAGCACTTCTCATTTTCTTTCCGACGTACCTTGGCTTAACCCGTACAGTAAACGTGATTCGTCGGCGTGATACACATGGGGAGTACCTCGGACTCACTCGCTGGCTAATCTATCTTTCGCTTCTGCTTGGCGGCGGCATTATCTTGGGTGACGCAGTAGCTGTACTTTACAGTTGGCTTAATGGGGAACTCACACTACGCTTTTTCTTAAAATCAATCACTCTAGCCGGTATAGTGACCGTCGCCTTTACCTATTACCTGCTCGACGCAAAAGGGTACTGGCAAACCCATGAACGATATTCACTCCTGTATGGCCTGGGCGCGATTGTGATAGTCGCTGCGGCGATCACTTGGGCGCTAACGGTAATGGACTCGCCAGCTGAGGTTCGTGAGTCACGTATCGACGAGCGACAAACTAACGACCTACAAGACATTCAATACCGCATTCAAGACTACCTAGTAGCCAACGAAGAGCTGCCGCCTAATCTCGCCACTGCATACGTCACCGGGGAGCCACCTATGGCACCGCCTGAGCGTAGCGAGTACCGCTACGAGCGTACAGGTGACGGTTTTCAACTGTGCGCCGAGTTTGCTACTACGAGCGAGCGTGATGAGTATCCATACGCGAATCGGCCAATCGCTCCACCAAAAGAAAGCACCCAACCCTACATCGAAAACCCTCACAACTGGCGCCACGAAGCCGGCGAGTGGTGTTTTACACGCACCGTCAACTCTCCCTCAGCGAGTGAATAACCGCTACCTATCACATGTGATAGGTAGCGGTTATGTTGCTGTTTTACAAAAACGGGGCATAATGGCAGCTACGTTAATGAGTATTCGCAATTGAGCACTTTTATGCATAAAAAGTTTGAGCACAGCGAAATAGAGGGGAAGTGGCAAGCTAAATGGGCTGCGGAGAAAGTCTACGCCACCAATGATACGAGCAACAAGCCCAAGACCTTCGTACTCGATATGTTCCCGTACCCGTCGGGCGAGGGTTTACACGTTGGTCACCCGAAGGGCTACATCGCTACCGATATCTACAGCCGCTTTAAGCGTATGAGCGGGCACGAGGTGTTGCACCCGATGGGGTGGGACGCGTTTGGCCTGCCAGCCGAGAACTTTGCCATTAAGAACCAGGTGCACCCGCGAGCTGCCGTCGACAAGAACGTCGCCCGCTTTAAAGAACAGCTCTCAGTCCTTGGCTTTGATTATGATTGGGAGCGCGAAATAAACACCACCGACCCCGAGTTTTATAAATGGACGCAGTGGATTTTTATTCAGCTCTTTAAACAAGGACTGGCCTACCAGAGCCACGAGCCCATCAATTGGTGCCCGGGCTGCCAAACCGGCCTGGCCAACGAAGACCTTGAGGCCGACGGTACGTGCGAACGGTGCGACAGCGTGGTGGAGAAACGCCCGATGCGCCAGTGGGTGTTAAACATTCGGGCCTACGCCGACCGTATGCTTGAAGACTTAGATACCCTGGAGTGGCCAGAGCATATTAAAGAAGCCCAGCGCAACTGGATTGGGCGCTCAGAAGGCGCTGAGATCGATTTTACGCTCAGTTCTGGCGATACGGTGACTGTCTTTACGACTCGACCCGATACACTCTTTGGGGCGACGTATATGGTCTTAGCGCCCGAGCACGAGCTGGTAGCCAAAAACCAAGCCAACATCACCAACTGGAGCGAGGTGGCTGCGTATATCGAAACCGCCGCCAACAAGAAAGAGATGGACCGCCTCGATGACACGAAAGAAAAGACCGGGGTCAAACTCGAAGGTGTTACCGCTACGAACCCAGCTAATGGTGAGCAGATTCCGGTCTACCTTGCCGACTACGTCCTCGCCAGCTACGGCACCGGCGCCATTATGGCCGTCCCAGCGCACGATGAGCGCGACAATGAGTTTGCGAAGAAGTTTGGTATAGCAATTTCGACCGTTATAACTGGTGGCGAAGATGACGAACTATTTACTGGGTACGGAACACTAATAAGCTCCGGCGAATTTGATGGTATGGCTTCCGAAGAGGCGAAAAAAGCCATTACCGAGAAAGTGGGTGGGCGACTCACCAACACCTACAAAATTCGGGATTGGGTGTTTAGCCGCCAGCGCTACTGGGGTGAACCGTTCCCGGTGATTCATGGCGATAATGGGGAAGTGTACATGGTGGCCGAGGAGCAGTTACCCGTAGTATTACCGGAAGTAGAGCACTACGAGCCGGCCGGCGATGGGCAGTCGCCATTGGCGAATATCGAGGAGTGGGTAAATGTAACTGGCTACCTTACCGACGGAGGTGACTTTATGGTGACCGATGCGGCACCCGCTGGGAAGCAATTGCTGGCTGGAAAGCGCGAGACCAACACCATGCCCCAGTGGGCCGGCAGCAGCTGGTACTACCTACGCTACATCGACCCAAAGAATAGCGACGCACTTATCGATCCTGTAAAAGAAAAGGACTGGATGCCGGTCGATGTCTACGTCGGCGGCGACCACGCGGTTCGCCACCTTATCTACGCTCGATTTTGGCACAAGTTTCTCTACGACCAGGGGGTGGTCTCAACCCTCGAGCCATTCCAGCGTTTAGAATTTCTCGGTTTTATCTTGGCCGAAGACGGTCGTAAGATGAGTAAGCGGTGGGGGAATGTTATTAACCCCGATGATATCGTAAAACTAGTTGGGGCTGACACCATGCGCGTCTACGAGATGTTTATGGGGCCGTTTGAGAACACCATCGCCTGGAGCCAAGACGGCTTAGCTGGCGCGCGGCGCTTCCTAGAGCGTGTCAATGGTCTCAGTGAGCACATAAACGAGCAGGGGAGTGAAGCCACGACCCGCCAACTCCATAAGACGATTAAGAAAGTAGCTGCCGATATCGAGGGCTTTAAGTTCAATACCGCCGTCAGCGCGATGATGGTGTTTGTGAATGTGGCTGAGAAAGAAGGACTCACCCAAGCCGAATATGAGACATTCTTACAGGTGCTGGCGCCGTTTGCCCCGCACCTAACCGAAGAGCTTTGGCACCAAGCAGGGAAGCCTAGCACCATCCACCATGAGGCCTTCCCGGAGTACGACGAAGCGCGTACCGTCGATAGTGAGGTGACTATCGGCGTGCAGATAAACGGTAAAGTGCGGGGCGACGTCACCATTCCAGTAGACGCAACCGAAGCCCTGGCACTCAGTGCTGCAGGAGACACACCACAGATTGCTCGTTATCTGGCTGACAGTGAAATACAAAAAGTTATATATAAGCCTGGTAAAATACTTAATGTAATGGTTTGCGAACCGACGAAAAAGAAATAACCAAATAGCTATCACCACTGCTTGACCGATTGTCAAGGTGATGCTATAAATAGACATACGCATAGAAATTTGCTCAGCAGCAAGCTCAAACCGGGCCCAGAACTGACATTTATCAACTAGTAGAACGCTCTACGATGATTACCTTCAAACCAAAACAAGTATCAAAAAAATTGCTTGCAGTGCTGCCCGATCGGGCTCGCGATGTGCTCGAAAAGCGCTACGGCATTGGTACTGACGCCCATAAAGTAACCCTCGAAGCGATTGGTCAGACGTACGGCATTACCCGTGAGCGCGTCCGACAAATCGAGAACTACGGTATAGCCCAAATACAAAAATCAGATGTGTATACGGAGTTTCAGCCTATTTTTGATGAGCTGCGCGCGGCAATCGAAGAGCTCGGTGGCGGTCTCCTGGCAGAACAGACCTTGCTCGAGGAGATTACCAACGACGAAGTACTTCGCCACCACATCTATTTCTTGCTTGTACTCGGTAGTCCTTTCAACCGCAGTAAAGAGAACAGCAACTACGCGCACCGGTGGTACACCGAAAAGAAAATCGCTGACATGGTCGAAAGCGGCCTGCGCAATGTATATAAATCGCTCAAGCGCGACGAACTCGTCTCAGAGGAAGAAATACTCGCTCGCTTTCGTAACGAACTCATCGAGATTGCCGACCAGTATGACGAACACATTCTCAAACGTTGGTTGATGATTTCTAAAGACATCGATCGCAATCCACTGGGTGAGTGGGGACACGCTAGCTCCCCTAATGTGCGGGTCAAAGGTATTCGCGACTACGCCTACTTGGCTGTTAAGCGTCATGGTTCACCCATGCACTTCCGTGAAGTAGCTAGTGCGATTAACGAACTATTTGGTCGTAAGGCGCATACTGCCACCACGCACAACGAGTTGATAAAAGACGACCGGTTTGTACTCGTAGGACGCGGGCTCTACGCGCTCACTGAGTGGGGATACTCTGCTGGTGTTGTCAAAGAAGTGCTACGAGATATTCTCTCGGAGCATGGTCCCATGACGCGGGAAGAGTTAATCGACAAAGTTCGTAAAGAACGATACGTTAAAGACAATACGATAGTCGTCAACCTTCAAGATAACGCCCTTTTTAAACGGCTTAGTAACGGCGCCTACACCATTACTGAATAATCGGGAGATACTATCCAGAAAAAACGCACCACCGCCACGATGGTGCTTTTTTTGTGCGGTACAATAGAGACACCTATGGCCATCGATTATAAAGAGGACATTCTCTTTCGCATACCTATTATTGGCAGCATTACTAAGTGGCTGGCCAGTGAAGACTCGGATTTTGGTGCATTGCTGTTTATTTTCTGTGTCTCGCTGTTTGCAGGTATGGCGTATTTTACCCAACTGTCTTTCGGGCAGATATTTATTATTACCGCACTACTCGCCCCAATCTGGTTGACGTACCTCGTGTTTCGCCATCTCTTCTTTGGTATGTGGATACAGTACGTCGGCACCAAATTCAATCTCAATAATGGGCGCAGCACCCTCCGCATTAAACTGCCGCCCGAAGTAGAAAAGTCACCTGAGGCGATGGAATTTGTCCTCAACCAAATGTGGAACAACTACAATTCTGATAACCTAATGCAGACATACATCGATGGTAAGAAACCGTTATATTTTTCCCTCGAATTGGTTTCTATTGGTGGCGACGTTCGCTTCTACATGAATGTGCCCACGAAGAAGATTAAATCGCTGGTTGAGGCAGCCCTCTACTCACAGTACCCCGGCGTCGAAGTAATAGAAGAACCGGTTGATTATATCGCGGAAATTCCAATGGGGAGTAAAGACTGGTCGTTGATGTCATTCCATATGGCAAAGAAAAAAGACCAAGAGTATCCCATTAAGACCTACATCGACTATGGACTGGATAAAATGCCTAAAGAAGAAGAGAAAGTCGACCCGTTGACTCCGATGCTCGAAGTGCTCGGTAGTATTAGCCCAAACGAGCGTCTCTACGTACAGTACATTCTGTCTGCGCCACGAGATAATACCTTCAAACACGGTTCCCTTGATGCACCGCAACCAAGTTTTGAAGAAAAAGTTCGTAAAAAAGTCAACGAGATGATGAATCGCGACCCGGCGACTGGTAAACCCGTTCCGAGCGAGGGTGAAGAGCGGGAAGAAATCGCCCGCTTAACGGCTGGTGAGCGAAACACCATCGAAGCAATGGAGCGCAATGCTGGAAAGGTCGCCTTTAAAACGGGTATTCGCTGGATGTACGTGCCGCGCAGTGATTCCTTTAATGCCGACAACATTAGTAAAATGATTCGGTCGTTTTCACAGTTTGATATGATTGGTCGCAACGCCGTTGGTATTAAATGGCGTACCGATGCCAACTACCAGACGGTCTTCCCCTGGGACGCAAAAAAAGTTGCGGCGTGGAAAAAAGCAGAGCTTAAGGAATATAAAAAACGGGTGTACTACAACAAAACTCAGTCCGACGAACCAAAATTTTTTTCTACCGAAGAACTGGCGACGATGTACCATTTGCCTGGTAAGGTTGCACTTACACCTAATTTGGGCCGGATTGAATCAACCCGGAGCACTGCTCCAGCCAACTTACCAGTCGGCAATCTCCCAACGTAACCAATATGCCTCCTGAAACAACCGACGAACCAACGACTTATGAATATGTGGACATCAGTACCACCGCAGCCCCTATTCGCCGTAGCTGGATTGGACTGATACTTATTTCGGTGATTGCGTTGCTTATATTGGGAGCTGGTCTCATTTTCTGGCTATTGACGCCACCGAATTATAGTGGTGAGCGAACCATAACAGTTGCCCCTGGTAACGGGGTAGCAACGGTGGTGGCGATGGTGGCCGAGCAGGGAATTGTCCGGTCAGAATTACTCTTATACCTGATTACACAAGCACGACATGCAAATGAGACCATTGAAACTGGTACCTACGTGTTCACGAGTAGCCAAAACACTCTCTCGGTAGCAGCAGAACTGATGCTGACTACGCCACCGGACGAACTTGTTCGGTTGACGTTCCCCGAAGGGATTACTCGAGCTGAAATGGCTCGTATAGCCGGTGAGCGTCTGCAAGCCTTTAATACAGCCACGTATCTATCTCTTACGGAAGACGATGAGGGGTTACTGTGGCCCGAGACCTACTTTATTCCACCAACGTACACCGCCGAAGAATTAGTCGCTTTACAACAAACTGAACTGAATACCATACTCGATGCGCGCGCTGACGCAATCGCGGCTCACTCACTCGATACCTACGAGCTACTTACACTCGCCTCGATTGTCGAACGTGAAGCGAACGACCCAGAGAGTATGGCGATGGTAGCCGGTATCCTTCTTAATCGTCTGGCAGATGGTATGTATTTACAAGCCGATGCCACCATTGAGTATGTCTTAGATACACCCCTAGGAGAATTACCGCCTGGTCAATTAGCGGTGAATTTGCGTGAGATTGACAGTCCGTACAATACGTACAAAAACCTGGGGTTACCGCCAACACCAATTGGTAACCCTGGCATCAATGCGCTGGAGGCAGTCCTCAATCCGACGCTAAGCTCCTATTACTTCTACATCACAGGCAACGACGGTAACTTCTACTACGCCGAAACCTACGACGGGCACCTCGTTAACATTCAACGGCATTTGCGGTAGAGTAGCTAGCATGAAAACAGTATTTGTTGGACTCTCTGGTGGGGTCGACTCCTCAGTGGCGGCACTTCGTCTCAAAAACCAAGGCTACCAGGTCGTGGGTGTGTTTATTAAGGTCTGGCACCCCGAGTGGCTCGTCTGTAACTGGGAACAAGAGCGACTCGATGCCATGCGCGTCGCGGCGCATCTCGATATACCTTTTCTCACCTGTGACGCTGAAGCGGCCTACCGTGACGAGGTTGCAGAATACTTTATTGCCGAATATGAGGCTGGGCGGACGCCTAATCCGGATGTGATGTGTAACCAGCACGTAAAGTTCGGTGCGTTTCTTACCTTTGCTAAAGCGCACGGTGCCGACTTCATTGCTACGGGCCACTACGCACAACGAGTAGAGACATCAGCCGGCCCGGAGTTACATCGGGGGGTCGACGCTGGTAAAGACCAGACGTATTTTTTGTGGACACTAAGCAATGCCCAACTAGCGGCTAGTCTTTTTCCGGTTGGTAATACTCCAAAAGATATCATCCGCGCCGAGGCGGCAGCGGCGGGTATACCCACCGCCGCTAAAAAAGACAGTCAAGGAATTTGTTTTCTTGGCCATATCGACATCCCTGAGTTTCTGGGCCACTACATAACGCTAACGCCCGGCCCCGTGCTCGACCAGAGTGGTGTGGCCATTGGTACCCATACCGGAGTACTCGTTTACACGATTGGCCAACGACATGGGTTTACCATCTCTACGCCTAACCCAGAGCGCCAGGGGCACTATGTGGTGGCAAAAGATGTGACCCAAAACACCATCACTGTCAGCACCGAAAAACCCCACCGTGACTCCAGTGATGGGGTGTCGCTTAGCCATATTGTCACGCGAGCGGCTATCAAACCGGGGGACATAATCGAGGCTCAGTTTCGGTACCGACAGAAACCCGTTCCCGTCCAAGTACAGACCGCGAAAAGCGACACGGTGCGTCTGGTGCTCAAGGAGACCGTCGACACACCAGCTGCGGGACAATCCTGTGTACTATATCGGGGTAGTCACTGTATCGGTGGTGGTATTATTGAGTGATGTCTGTTCTCGTTACCAAAGCCGACGGCACTACCGAACCTTTTGTAGAAGCCAAATTACGACGTTCTTTACGCCGTTCCGGCGCCGATGCAAGCGAGGTTGAAGAAGTGGTACAACGCATTGAGCAACTCCTTGTCGACGGTATTAAAACCCAAGAAATCTACAGCAAAGCATTCGAGTACCTCCGCCAAGTCGAGCGGCCCTCAGCCGCCCGCTACTCACTACGTCGGGCTCTATTTGGTCTCGGCCCAACCGGGTTTCCATTTGAAGACTTTTTAGCCCGATTGTTTGCTACCGAGGGCTTTACCACGTCAACCCGTAATAGCGTAATGGGTAAGTGCGTAAAGCACGAGATTGATGTGTCTTGCTATAACGATACCCACTCATTCGTGGCAGAGGCTAAATTTCATGCTCGCCCTGGTATTAAATCTGACCTGCAGGTGGTCATGTATAGTTACGCCCGAAAACTCGACCTCGAAGGAAAGCCCAGTTGTGCCGCTGATCGCTGTGGCATCGATGCGTTCATGATTGTCACCAATACTAAATTCACCTCAACTGCAGAACGCTACGCCGAGTGTGTTGGCGTCGACTTACTCAGTTGGGATTACCCTAAACACAATAACCTGCACGACCGCATTCAACGCTCGGGGCTATACCCTATTACCGTCTTGGGCGAATTGTCGATGGCGCAGAAACGTGCCTTGATCGAACGAGGCGCTATTGTCTGTCGGGACATTGTTGAAAAACCCAATGTCCTGCGGCATGTACACCTTTCGACAAAAAAAACTGAGGCAGTACTTTCTGAGGCCCGTCAACTCTGTACCGGGACCGAATAGCTGCTATAATCGCGTCATACAAGCCAAAAAGAGATTGCAAGATCAAGATTGATGTATGACTGACCAAACTACCAACGATGGCCAAAAGACGGTTGTAGCGTTTATTGCTGGACTACTTGTCGGCGGACTCTTAGTCTGGATATTTAATGACACACCAGCCGAAGCTCCCGTAACCACCGATGAACCAACTCAAACTGAAGACGCAGATACTGCCGACGCCGACAGTACTGAATCAACTGACGATGTTTCAGAAGTAACCAATGACCCCGGCGATACTCCTGCTGAACCAGCACCTGAACCGGTAGCCGATTTACCGAGCGGTGATGGTAGCGCCACCGTCAGCGACACGAGTGCTGGCATGGAAGTACCACTTGATAGCGCCACTTACCCGACCGACAACGGTTGGATTGCCGTCCGAACGTACGAGAACGGAGAAGTGACCAACATTCTGGGCGCAGCCCGGTACAGTCGAGAGCAGGGGCTCGTGCCAGAGCAAATCTCACTCTTGACCCCGACAATTGCTGGTCGTGAGTACGCGATTGTCTTCTTCACCGAAAATGGCGATCGACAGTTCGATCTTCGTACCGACACCCCAATCGAGACACCACTGGTTACCTTTACCGCACAGTAACGAGTACCACATAAAAACACCCCAGACGGGGTGTTTTTATGTACGTGGTATACTGCTACATATGAACGCATACAGACGTGCCTATAACCCAAATCGCAGCGCTGAGTGGAACTACGGTGGACCAAAGTGGCGCCTTTCTCGCTCCAAAATTGACCTCTTTCACGAGTGTCCACGCTGCTTCTACCTCGATAACAAACTCGGTACAAAACGCCCGTCGTTTCCCTCATTTAACCTTAATATTGCCGTCGATGAACTGTTTAAGAAGGAGTTTGATGTGCATCGCGCCGACCAAACCCCACACCCCGTGATGCAGGAGTACAGTATCGACGCCGTACCATTTAGTCACGCCAAGCTCGACCTCTGGCGGGATAATTTTAGCGGTGTAGAAACCACGCACACACCCACAAATTTAGTCGTGTGTGGAGCTGTCGACGATATTTGGCTGACCCGATCAGGCAGTCTCATTATTGTCGATTACAAGTCGACCTCTAAGGAGGGAACGATATCGCAACTATCAGATTCGTCCTGGGATCAGCAGTACAAACGGCAGCTAGGCGTCTACAGTTGGTTACTGCAACAAAATGGTTTTACCGTAGAGGAGACCGGCTATCTCGTGTATGCCAATGCCCGTAAAGATGAGCCTGGATTCGATAATACACTCGTGTTCGAAACGACGCTCGTGCCCGTCACCCTAGAAACTGACTGGATAGAACCAGCCTTACACAACATCAAAGACTGTCTCGAACAAGAAACTTTTCCGGCTCCAGGAGCAGTCTGCGAATACTGCCCCTATCGAGAGGCAGCAGGTAAAAAATTACTAGCTATCCATAATGCTCAAAAAAATGGTACCTAGTTTCACCACACTGGTAAAAGAAGTTGTGGCCGCAATTCCCGCCGGGGAAACGCGCACCTACAGTGAGGTCGCCGCAGCTGCTGGCAACCCAAATGCCGCCCGCGCAGTGGCCCGTATCATGGCTACCAATTACGACCCTGCGGTGCCGTGCCACCGAGTCGTCCGTAAAGATGGTAGTTTAGGTGGATATAACCGAGGTGGCATTGAAGAAAAACGACGTTTATTATCCAAAGAAAAATCCGTGTATGTTAGATGATTCAAAACTACAAACGCTCCGTAAAGACCATCAGAACTTAATCCAAGCTCAACAACAATTATACGAGGATATACGACGACTCAACGACCAAAAGCTATTGGAGGTTCGAAAGGTTGAAGAAAAATTTGATCTCCAGGTAGATGGTCTCAATCGTAAACTAGAAGAAACAAAGCGACGCTTACCCGATATTGATCGGCAAATTCAAAAACGAGAAGATGAGATTCGACGAGAAGCGCAACGTCAAAATCGATAGCTTATGTACTCCTACCAAATTGAAAAAGCGGTGCAGGCAGCTGCAGCACTCCACCACAATCAGTATCGCAAGGGGCCGGTACCCATCCCGTACGTCACACACGTTTTTTCAGTCTTTTTGCTCGTACAGGACTACACTCCTCATGAAGATACAGCAACGGCAGCGCTGCTACACGACACCCTCGAAGACACTGATTACACCGAAGCGGCCTTGCGTGAAGACTTTTCCGACGCGGTAGCTAATATCGTCCTCGCTGTCAGCGAGGATACAAGTATTAATGACTGGGTAGCCAGAAAAAAGGAGTACGTACGTAGTGTCGCCGAGGGAGGGGAAGCGGCGCTTATTATCTCAGCGGCTGACAAAATTCATAATATGCGGTCTATGATAGAGCAGTATCACGATGACGTCCCTGGGTACCTAGAGGCATTTAGTCGCTACGCCACTGACGGATTAGTCTTTTTAGAAAACTTACAGAGTATCCTTACAGAACAACTCGATAATGCTATAGTAGCGGAGTTTCAGCACGTCTATAGCGAATTCAACACCTTCAATCAACATGTCAACGAACAAAAAAACTCGTAAAAAAACGTTTCAGTACACCCCGACGAACGAACTCCCAAAGCTTGGTACTATCAAGACTGAATGGGATTTAAACCGGCTCTACTACAAGAGTGAGACGTCAACGGCGTACCGCGATGATATTGCACACACTAAGAGGGTGTATCGAGCCTTCGTAAAACGTTGGGCTAACTCTGACTTCACGCATTCAGCTACTCAACTTGCGCGCGCGTTGGCAGACTATGAAAAACTTAAAGCAGACCCACGGATTACTAGACCTGGGCGGTACCTGGCCCTGCGCTTGGCTCTCAATAGTGATGACACCGAGGCCAAAAAGGCCCAAGCTCTTCTCCAAAAAGAAATGCGCCCCCTACAAGATGAGATGGTTTTCTTTAGACTTACAATCGGCGCGATTCCCAAAAAACAGCAACGAACGTATCTAAAAGATACTCAGTTAAGCCGTTACCGCTACCTTCTAGAACGGATTTTTCTCGCTGCCGAACATCACTTGAGCGAAGCTGAAGAGAAAATAATCAACTTGAAATCATCGCAGTCGTACGACCGGTGGGTGGATGCAGTCGACACCGTACTCAGTAATCGCACCGTTTCATTTAAAGGTGCCCAGCTGCCAGTACAAACAGCACTATCCTCACTCAACACGTATCCGACCAAACAACGACAACAGCTATGGGATATTCTCATGTCCGAGATGAAAGAAATTGGTGAGTTTGCGGAACATGAATTTAACGCAATCATCACAGATGTGCGAACAGAAGATGAGCTACGTGGATATACAAAACCCTACAGTGCCACTGCCATTTGCTACCAAGATACCGAAAAAAGCATCGAGAGTTTAGTTGATGTTATGCAAACTGAGGGGTTCGCATTATCTCGAAAATTCTATAAATACAAAGCGCAGTATCATAAACAAAAGCAATTACACTATACGCAGAAGTACGAACCAATCGGACCTGCACGCACCCTCTCATACGAACACGCTGTAGAAATCTGTCGTGACGTATTTTACAGTCTTAAGACTGAGTATGGTGCTATCTTTGACCAGATGCTTACCACTGGTCAAATTGATGTATACCCCCGCAAAGGTAAACGAGGTGGTGCTTTTATGAGTGAAGCAATTGGCCACCCCACCCAGGTCATGCTTAATCATACAGACGATCTTTCTTCACTGCGTACACTGGCGCATGAAATGGGTCACGCCATTCACGCCGAGCGAGGAAAACAACAACCAGCCATCTATCAAGGTCATTCAATCACAACTGCAGAAACTGCGAGTACCCTGTTTGAAAATCTACTCTTTCAGAAACTTTTAGCCCAAACTGACGAGCAAACAAAATTAGAATTGCTTCATGACAAGCTGGCGCAAAATACCGCCACCATGCAACGCCAGATAGCCTTCTTTAACTGCGAACTGGAAATTCACACCACCATCACTGAGCAGGGGGCTATGACCAACTCGGAATTAGCTGCGTGTATGCAACGCCATCTCAAAGCGTATTTGGGACCAGCGGTATCCGTTACTCCCGCGGATGGGTATTCATACGTCTACATACCGCATCTTCGCTACGGATTCTACGTCTACACCTACTGCTTTGGGCTACTTATGAGTAATCAAATGGCTCGCGAATATGAGGCCGACAATAAATATATTGAGCAGATCGATACCTTCCTCACGTTGGCTGAAACTGACACGGTTACCAACATCTTTAAACAGATTGGACTTAACCCCGAACGCGAAGGCACCTTTGCAACGGCACTTGATAGTTATCGTGATGATGTAACCTTCTTTGCACAACTGGTTAAAAGCCGGACAAAATAGGGTACACTGTACGCATCTATGGACCTTTTGTTTATTGGTATGACATTGAGTGTGGTGGGTAAAGGCATGCTCGCGCTTGGCGTAGTCTGGGTGCACATCGCGATGGCCAATGAACGTAGTATTGACGACTTGGTCGTGCGCTCATTTCGAACTGAGCTCTACGTGACGTTACTCGGCTTCGCCCTCATAGTGGCAGGCTATATTATTGAGGTACTGGCGCTCGGAGGCTTTATGACAATGGCCACGTGCGTCGGGCCGGAGTGCGCCGCGGCGGTGATTCAATCACTTACGGAGTAGCTTACGGCCCAAAGGTTTGCTATAGTCCACTCACTAAACACACTTTTGTTATGTCTGGAAACGAAATCCGTCAGCGGTATCTCGACTACTTCATGGCTCGCGAGCACGCAGTTATACCCTCCGCTGCATTAGTCCCTGAGAACGACCCAACCACGCTCTTTACGGGTAGCGGCATGCAACCACTCGTCCCGTACCTGATGGGGGAGACACATCCTAAAGGAAACCGCTTGGTCGACTCACAAAAATGCTTCCGCGCCGAGGATATTGAGGAAGTGGGGGATAACCGTCATACTACCTTCTTTGAAATGTTGGGTAATTGGTCGCTGGGCGACTACTTTAAAACTGAGCAATTGCCGTGGTTTTATACTTTTTTAGTAGATGAGGTCGGGCTTGACCCAGAGCGCATTTACGTAACTGTTTTTCAGGGCGACGAAGCAGCACACGTCCCTCGCGATGAGGAGTCGGTAGCCATCTGGCAGCAGCTATTTTCGGCCCGTGGCGTTTCTGCCGAGGTAGCCGAGATGGGGAGTGAGACCACCGGTGGCGAACGCGGTATGCAGCCCGGTGAGCGGATTTTTTACTACGATGCCAGTAAAAACTGGTGGAGTCGGGCGGGCAAACCTGAGAATATGCCGGACGGTGAAATCGGTGGGCCCGATAGCGAAGTATTTTACGACTTTGGAACTGAACATGACCCTGCGTATGGCGACCACTGTCATCCTAACTGTGACTGCGGCCGATTCTTAGAAATCGGAAACTCCGTTTTTATGGAGTACCAAAAAACTGCCACCGGTTTCGAAAAACTGCCTGCGCAGAACGTCGACTTTGGCGGCGGACTCGAGCGCATCACCGCAGCGGCCAATAATAACGGGGACATCTTCACCATAGATTTACTGTGGCCGGTTATTGACCAGCTACAAACCCTCTCTGGTGTCACGTATGAAGACAACGTAGAAGCTTTTCGCGTTATTACCGACCACATTCGTGGCGCCGTCTTTATGATTGGTGATGGTGTCCTGCCGAGTAATGCTGAACAGGGCTACTTTGTGCGTCGACTGCTTCGTCGGGCTGTACGTTTTGCCGACACGCTCGGTATTCCTGCTGGAGAGCTCGCCCAACTCGCAGACAGTGTGATTACTACCTACGAAGCGCACTACACCAATCTCACCAGTTCACGAGCAGACATTACCGCTGCCATAGCGGCCGAGGAAGAGCAGTTTCGTAAAACGCTCAAGAAAGGCCTTGAACAGTTTCATAAACTCCAACTCCAAGTCCACGCGTCCACAAAAATGGAAGACGGTAAAAAAGTTATCGACCAAGACTCGGTACATACGGTAACGGCAATTAGTGGCAAGAACGCCTTCGATCTTTTTACGACCTATGGCTTTCCGATTGAGCTCACCGAAGAAATTGCAGCAGAGCGAGGCCTCGCGGTCGACCGTGCTGGTTTTACAAAACTGATGGACGAACACCGCGAAAAATCGCGAGCTGGCGCCGCTCATAAATTTAAAGGTGGTTTGGCCGACCACTCAGAAAAGGTGGTGGAGTACCACACCGCCACTCACCTGATGCTGGCTGCCTTACGTCATTTCTTGGGTGACCATGTACACCAAGCTGGTTCAAATATTACGGGTGACCGCCTTCGGTTTGACTTTACCCACCCCGAAAAAGTTGAGCGAGACACCCTCGACCAAATCGAACAGTGGGTTAACAATGCGATTGCAACCGGCGGGGAGGTGACGATTGAAACCATGGCCAAGAGCGCGGCTGAGGACGACCCGACGGTAGAGGGTAGTTTTTGGGATCGCTACCCCGACGAAGTGAAGGTCTACACCATCACCGGTACCGACGGAACGGTCTTCTCTCGCGAGCTGTGTGGCGGCCCACACGTCGCAAAACTCGAAGACATCAAGGGCACCTTTGTCATCAAGAAAGAAGAATCATCGTCAGCCGGTGTACGACGCATTAAGGCAGTACTGCAATCGTAATAATCCCCCGATTTTTTCTCTCAGCTACAGCCACTATCGCTGTGGTTGGTATACTAGTAGAGAATTATGTTTTTCTCGTCCAGGCATGCACCCGACGCTCGGTGTGGAATTATTATTGATGTTGGCTCGGCTAGCGTCGCCGCAGCCATCGTCGTTTCCGAGGTTGACTCACCTGAGCCGACCGTTGTGTGGAGCTACACCGAACGCTGTCCCATTACTGAGTCGCCCGACACAGTTGTCCTGGCTAAAAAAGTTATTGCCACACTGGTAAACGTCTCAATGGAGATCGGTACTACCGGTTTAAAAACCTTAGCCGACCACGACGCGCAACTGCGCCCCATGTACCTGCACGTTGCGGTGGGTGCGCCATGGAGTTATACCGTTCCCAAGCAAATTCGGTATCGTAAAGACGAACCCTTCACGGTAACCGCGCAACTACTCCGCGAACTCGCCACGGCTGCTGAACACGAAACCACCGAAGCGCAAGCAGCTTCACCACTGTTTGAATCGCTCGGTCTAGAAGTTATTGCCAGTACCACTTCACATTTCACGGCAAATGGATACCACGTGAGTGATCCGACTGGACAGTCGACCAACGATCTAACCTTGGTTCGAAAGGTGACAATCTGCCAAAAACGCTTAGTCGATGCTATCCGTGAAGTGCACGAGAATATCGCTGCTCGGGCAACGCTATCCATTACCTCACTTATGGAGCATATGCAGCAACACATTCTAACGCGTACCGTATCAAGTAAAAGTTACGGATTGGTCGACATAAGCGGCGACGCGACCGAAGTAGGTATTGTCGCTGAGGGCGTATTACAGAATGTTGTGAGTAACAGCTTGGGTCACTACGCCGTTGCCCGCGAGATTGCTGCAATAACCCACGAGCCGGAGAGTAGTGCATTTGCCCGACTCCAAGAATGCAGTAATGAGACACTTACCTGCGCCCCAGCCGCGCAACAAGCAGAATGTGCTGTCGTGCTCACACGATTTAGCGAAACGCTGGCTAAACTCATTGGGCAAGCAGCGCAAATGACCGAGCTACCCACTCATTATGTCGTTCACAGCGATACCGGACTGCGAGATTTTGCCCGCCTAATGACCACCAACGCGGTTAACCAAATAACCAACAGTCAACACATCTCCGTTGCTACCGTGAGCGAAAAGCTAACCAACATTGCCGACATCCCTGAAACGCGGTTGGCGCTGTCGGTCGCAGTTTTCCACACTCAACATACAACCTAATATGCAGCCCCAAAATATCTCGTATACTGATATAATACGTGTGTATGGATTTCGCTAAAAGTTGTAACAATTTGGGTAGGGGATTCGTAGCGTACACCGTGTCGATTTATCAGTACTTAGCCTATCAGCGGTAACCTGGCTGATTTCTTACGGGATGGATAAAAAGTGGAACCTCCAAGACATTAAACCGGCGCAGCGTAACGAGCGTCCGAGCCGTCCAGCAGCGCAACCAAGACCAGCTGAAATGCCGCGTCGACCAGAAAGTACACCTCGTGCAGACACCGATGCTGCCGACACACTCACTGTGCCGGTTGAAAGCGGTGCGAAGAAACGACGCGTCAGTATGGTCGCAGTGTTTTTGATATTACTCGTTACCTTCGGCGGTATCGTTGGCGTAAGCTACCTCTTAGGTGGTGCTGATGTAACCGTCTACCCGAAACATCGTGAACCGAACATAAACGCTGAATTTACTGCGTTCACCAATGCAGCGCGACCATCTGATCTCGGCTATGAGGTGATGACCCTTGAAGCAGAGGGGGAACGGCAAGTTCGTGCCACCGGACAACAACAAGTGACTGAACAAGCCAGTGGCGTCCTAACCATTTATAAATCAACCCCATCACCACAACGACTCATTACTAACACCCGCTTTGAGGGGCCGGACGGGCGCATTTTTAGACTGGTTGACTCAGTCGTCGTGCCTGGCGCAGTTGATGGCCAGGCGGGCTCTATCCAAGCCGAAGCATTCGCGAGCGAACCCGGTGAAGAATACAACCTAGCAGCAGGAACACGCTTTACCGTGCCTGGACTGGAGAATGACGAAGCGCTCTTTAATGCGATCTACGCCGAGAATGAAGCGCCGTTCACTGGTGGTTTTGATGGCCAGCAATTTGTCATTGACGAAGACGAGCTCGCAACCGCGCAGCAAGGCTTACGCGAGGAGCTTCGTAATGCACTCCTCGATCAACTACCTAACGAAAAACCAGCCGGCTTTATCACTTATGAAGGCGCCAGTGCCTTTACCTACGAGTCGCTTCCGGCCGTTGAGTACGGTGACGATTTAGCAACCATCAAAGAAAAGGCTGTCTTGCACGTACCACTGTTTGCTGAGTCTGAGTTGGCCGCCTTCCTGGCTACCGCTGCCGTACCGGGGTACGAAGATGAACCGGTTCGACTCGACAACCCAGAAGCACTCACATTTAGCTATGTTAATGCAACCACCTCAAACAGTAACTTAGCGAATCTCGACCAGATTTTGTTTGAACTCGAAGGCCGCCCAACTATTGTTTGGACATACGACGAAGGCAAACTCGCCACTCAGATACTTGGCGCTAACCGTACGGCATTGAGTCAAATCCTACAAGCATACCCCGGCATCGAGCGAGCCCAAGCCGAAATTAGACCGTTCTGGCAGCGATCTTTCCCGACTGATATAAATCAAATCAACATTATTGAGTCACTCGGAGAAGATCCTGAGTAATCGATGAGTTGACGTAACTACATACGTTTGGTAGACTTCCACCCGTTTAATGTCGGACACTGAAAAAACAGACGAATTGCTGTACGGTACAGTTGAAGAGGCGTTGCCAAACACGCTTTTTCGTGTGCGTATGGAAGACACTGGGGAAGAAGAGCTCGCGTATTTAGCCGGCAAAATGCGCAAGTTTCGGATTCGCGTTCTGGTTGGCGACCGCGTTGCCATCCAACCTGATTCTTACGGGGGTAAGGGACGTATCACCAAACGGCTCTAGCATCGAGTATAGCTTCGTGCAGCTCCATACGGTTGTAACTGTATGTAGCTGCACGATGCGATGCACGTGAATGTAAGGTCTGAATTCCCTTAGAGTGGACTCTCGGCAGGGATTTGTGGTAAAAGACAGGCAACCAATTTAGTAGCGATAACACTCTAACGGGATGAAAGTACGATCATCAATCAAAAAGCGCAGTGCTGACGATATTATCGTTCGTCGTCGCGGCCGAATCTACGTTATTAATAAAAAGAAACCTCGTCACAAACAACGACAAGGCTAATTAGTATTATGCGAATCTCAGGTATTACAATTCCCGACGAGAAGCAACTCGGTTTTGGCTTGACCGCGGTATACGGTATTGGTCGTGCCCGGGCAGCGAGTATCCTCGACGCCCTCGGGATTGCACCAACCACTAAACCCACCGAGCTTTCTACTGAGCAAGAGAACGCGGTTCGAGAGCAAATCGAAGCCTTCACTATCGAAGGTGAGCTCAAACGACAAATCACTGGGGATATCAAGCGTCTCAAAGACATTAAGTCGTACCGTGGCGATCGCCACAGTAAGCGTTTACCGGTCCGCGGTCAACGTACGAAAACGAACGCGCGTACCCTGAAGGGAGTGAAGAAAACAATGGGTAGTGGTCGTCGTAAGCTTGAGAAGACCTAGACATCAAGCAATCGAATTACGTTATATTAGCAAATCAATCTTATGGGTAAGAAACGAATCATCAAAAAAGGCGGTGGCTCAGACGTGACAGGAATGTCACGGGCTTTGAGCCGGGTACCAAAGAAGAAAGTTGCAGCCGGTACCCTGAACGTACTTGCCACCTTCAATAATACACTTGTCACGCTGAGCGATCAGAATGGCAATTCGCTGATTGCTGCCAGTTCTGGTGCACTTGGCTTTAAAGGAGCGCGTAAAAGTACTCCTTTTGCTGCTGCCAAAGTGGGGGAAATCCTCGGCGACAAGGCCCAGCAAATGGGCATGAAAGAGGCCAACGTTATTATTCGCGGTGTCGGTGCTGGTCGAGAGTCAGCCCTCCGTGCCTTCGCTGGAAAAGGTATCGCTATTACTCAAATCACCGACAAGACCCCCGTTCCACACAACGGTCCTCGTCCTAAGAAAGCCCGCCGGGTATAGTCGCGTATGAAAATCGGACCAAAATTCAAAATCGCAAAACGTCTTGGCGCTCCTATCTTTGAGAAGACCCAAACGCAAAAGTTTGCCCTCTCAGAAGCACGTGGAGGTCGCACCAACAAGCGTCGACCAGGCAATATGTCTGACTACAAGCGGCAGCTTATTGAGAAGCAAAAGATGCGCTTTAGTTACGGTGTATCAGAGAAGCAGCTACGTCGCTACGTAAATGAAGCTATTTCAAAAAGTCACCAACCAATAGGGCTCCTTGTGGCACGACTTGAGCAACGTCTCGATAACGTTGTGTACCGCGCCGGCCTCGCAAAGACCCGTCAGATGGCGCGCCAAATGGTGGCGCACGGTCACATTGTCGTAAACGGACACAAACTGACCATTCCGTCACACAAGATGACTCCTGGTGATACCTTTACCGTTCGCGAGGGGAGTAAGCAATCTGCCCTGTTTGAGAACTTCGTCGACGCCCACCAAGCGGCTGGCGTGCCAGGCTGGATTTCATTCGACGCTAAAAAATTGTACGGTGAAATCACCGCAACACCTACCTACGAGCCAACCGAAACGCTCTTTGACCCGGCTCAAGTACTCGAATACTACAGTCGTTAGTACACTACATTAGTCTTAGCCACCAATCACAATCACTATGCTCGAAACAAACGTCTCACTGCCCAGTAAGCCTCGCGTCGTAAAGGAAGAGAACTTTTACGGTATCTACGAAATCGACGGTCTCTACCCAGGGTACGGCCATACGCTTGGCAACTCGCTTCGTCGTATCATTCTCTCCTCACTTCCCGGAGCTGCTATCACCCACGTAAAAATAGAGGGTGTTAAACATGAGTTCGATACCATTGCCGGTGTCAAAGAGGATGTAGTGACTATGCTGCTTAACCTGAAGCGTATTCGTCTCTCACTGCACAGTGATGAGCCGGTCACTTTCTCATTCAAAAAATCTGGTACTGGTACCATTACCGCTGCCGATCTTGAAGCTCCTTCACAGATTGAAATCCTTAGCCCCGAGCAACCAATCGCCGAAATTACCAACAAGAGCACGTCACTTGAGATGGAAATTACGGTTGAGCGGGGTATGGGCTACGTACCGCGTGAAGTGCACCAGAAAGAAAAAGTCGATATCGGCTCGATTGCGCTTGATGCAGTATTTACCCCTATCCGTCGTGCCAACTACGAGGTTGAGAACATGCGTGTCGGCGACCGTACCGACTACAACCGACTCCGTATGTTTGTCGAAACCGACGGCACCCTCACCCCACGCGAAGCAGTCGAAAATGCTGTAGAAATAATGGTCCACCAACTAAAAGCTGTCATCGGATTTCAGGAAAAAGTCGAAGCTGAGCCAGCTGCGGAGGAAGGTGCTACCGAGGTAGCCGTCGCAGCCGAACCTGACCCCGATGTACTTAAAACCCGGATTGAAACACTCGACCTCACGCCACGTACTCTCTCTGCACTGGAAGACGCGAGCATTCGTACGCTCGGTGGACTTGTCAAGAAGAAAAAAGATGATATTCTTGCGCTCGACGGTATCGGCCCGAAGGGTGTCGAGGAGATCGAAGCACTCTTAAACGACCTTGGCGTTTCCTTCGCCGATTAATACCAGACCTATGCAACACGCTAAGCAAAAACGAACCCTCGGACGCACCCGCTCACAACGAACGGCTTTGTTGCGTGGTCTCGCTATTTCACTCTTCGAACATGGCAGCATCGTAACATCCACAGCCAAAGCAAAGGAGTTGCAACCTTTCGCTGAGCGACTCGTTACTTACGGCAAGCAGGGGACCGTGGCCGCTCGACGTAATGCAGCCACAAAGCTTGGCGAGCCTAACACGCAGGTCGTGAGTAAACTATTTGACGAAATTGCTCCGAAATACGCAGACCGTAGCGGTGGCTACACCCGTATTATTAAAATGGGTATCAAAGATGGTCGCGACCAGTCTGTAATCGAACTCGTATAATGTCTATGACTACTGAAACCACTACACGCACCCACACTATCGACGCCACCGGCAAGCGTCTCGGTAAGGTGGCAACCGAAGCAGCAACTATTCTCATGGGTAAAGACCAGGTAGATTTTGCGAAGCACACCGTTGCACCCGTAACGGTAACTATCGAGAATGCGAGTAAACTCGATGTACCAGAGCACAAAAAAAAGGAGATTTACCAGAGCTACTCTGGCTACCCAAGCGGCCGTAAGGTTGAAACTCTTGAGCACCTCGGTACCCGCCTCGGGTACAGTGAAGTTGTTCGACGTACCGTTAAGGGCATGCTGCCTAAGAACAAACTGCAAGCAGTACTTATGAAAAACTTAATCGTAACCGAGTAATTTATATGGCAACCGCAAAATACGTAGAAGGCATCGGCCGCCGAAAGACCGCCTCAGCTCGGGTACGACTAACCCCAGCCAAAGCAACGACCGTTACCGTAAACGGCAAACCACTTACGGAGTACTTTAAGCACGAATCACACATCAACGATGTGGAGTCTGTTTTGAAAACTGAAGACGCTGGCATCGAGCACTACGACATTTCAGTACACATCTCTGGTAGTGGTCTCGCAGCTCAAGCCGAAGCTATCCGCCTTGGCATTGCTCGCGCCTTGGTTAAGGAAAAAGCTGAGCGTCGCGGAGTCTTAAAGCCTCTTGGCTTCCTCAAGCGTGACCCACGTTCAGTCGAGCGGAAGAAGTTTGGACTTCGGAAGGCTCGCCGCGCCCCACAATGG
>CAZZPW010000007.1:26090-33458 GCA_964655825.1 uncultured Candidatus Saccharibacteria bacterium | reverse complement strand
CCCCGCGCCGGTTAGGCGCGGGGTATTTTTATTGGTAGGAATGGATGCTCGTGTATACTCACGCTATGTACGAAGCAACCATTATCTACCCCCACCACCTCTTTAAAGACTCCCCCGCCCTGGTGCCAGGCCGCGTCGTGTATCTGGTTGAAGAACCACTGCTGCTGACGCACAACCCCATCCACCGGCAGAAGTTGATGTTTCATACATTGAGTATGGATGCGTACGAGCGCGACTTGCGTGCAGCTGGCTATACAGTAACGCGGCTTACGATTGCCGAACACCGCAAGACAGAGGATGTCTTTGCCCGCCTTAAAAAAGACGGAGTGGAACGGATGCACTTGGTCGATACCACCGACGACTACCTCGAGCAGGCGATTCGCAAAAGCGGTATTGAGCGGGTGTGGTACGAGTCGCCACTGTTTATCCTGGAGAAACAAGACGCGATAGACCGCTACGTAACGAGCAAGCGTTTCATGGCGAGCTTCTACAAGCAACTACGTAAAGACCAAAACATCTTGGTTGATGAGGATGGGAAACCAGCCGGTGGCCAATGGAGCTTCGATGCCGATAACCGGGAGAAGATACCAAAGGACACCTCCCTGCCTGAGGATATCGCACACTACGGCAATGGTGAGACGGCAGCAGCAGAAGACTGGGCAATTACGGTAGCCGCCGAACAGTACGGGGAGCCGGGCTGTTGGCTGCCGTACACGCACGAAGGGGCGCAAAAATTCCTGAGGGAATTTTTGCGCGAGCGCTTTGCCACCTTTGGACCGTACGAAGACGCCATGCATACGGAAGGGGTACGGCTGTGGCATTCTGCCCTCTCGCCTCTGGTAAACGTAGGCCTCCTCACCCCACGCGCAGTGCTCGATACTGCCCTAGCATACGCTCAGGAACACGACGTACCGCTAAACTCACTCGAAGGATTCGTACGGCAAGTCTTGGGCTGGCGCGAATTTATGCGCGCCAGCTACGAGAGCGATGGACGCAGCATGCGCAGCCAGAACTTTTTTAACCATACCCGCGAGCTACCCGACAGTTTTTGGGACGGCACCACCGGTATCGACCCGGTCGACCACGTTATTACCACCGCACTCAAGTATGGGTACACGCACCATATCGAGCGGTTAATGGTGATGGGCAATGTTATGCTCCTCTCACAACTCGACCCGAATGAGGTATACCGCTGGTTTATGGGTATGTACATCGATGCCTATGATTGGGTAATGGTGCCCAATGTATACGGTATGAGTCAGTTTGCCGATGGCGGGAGTTTTGCGACCAAACCCTACATTAGTGGCGCGAACTACATCAAAAAAATGAGCAACTGCCCGGCGGGAGATTGGGAAGCCACCTGGACGGCCCTCTACTGGCACTTTATTGCCACGCACCAAGCGTACTTCGCCAGCAACCACCGTCTCTCGATGATGCCGCGCACGCTTGAGCGAATGAAAGATGAGACACGCCAGCAGCATTTTGAAGTGGCACGCCACTACTTGCAAAACTTGTACTAAGTCGTATGGTAATACCAGAAAGGAGTTCCTAATGGACGAGCTACCGCAAACACGTTTTGTTGTCTCACTCTACAAACCCCACCAGTCGTGTCCGCATACCGTATATTGGGAGCGATATCCAAATCTTGAAACTGCAGTGACACAGATTTGCGAAAAACTGATTGCCGCTAGACTCAACCCAGGTTACGAAACACCAATCCGCAACCCGGCAGTCATCGCCGTCGCGCAGCATTCTATTGTGGTATGTGATCCAACACTGCTCCACCGCACGACAACCTACATCGCCGCAACGTTAACTGCGCCGTCACCTAACGCCGAAACCACGTAAGTGGGAGTAGGCTTTTTTCATTTTTAAGCCTTTGTAGCAAACGTATTGTGTGGTATAGTCGCTACACGTTTGGCGATTGGCACGCAGCCAGCCATACCATACTCCTACGAGTATTATTCGATAAGACCAAATCATTTGAAACGAGGACGACGAAAACCACGAGCGCAAGCAGACAAAACCCGAGTTAATAACGGTATTAAAGCCCGTTCATTACGTGTGGTTGGCCCTGAGGGTGAAAACTTTGGTGAGCTCTCACTGCGCGAGGCGCGCGACAAGGCCGATGAGCTTGAGCTCGACCTGATTGAAATCTCCCCCAACGCCAACCCGCCGGTGGCGAAGATAATGGACTACGGCCAGTACCAGTACGAGAAAAAGCGTAAAGCCGCAGAGGTTAAGTCGAAGTCGCACGTCACTGAGACTAAGAGCGTTCAGGTAAAAATTGGTACCGGCGAGAACGACCAAATGATTAAGGCTAAGCGGGCCGCCGAGTGGCTGAACGAAGGGCACCGGGTAAAAGTCGACCTCTTTCTCTGGGGCCGCTACAAGTACATGGAAGCCGAGTTTCTTAAAGAACGACTCGAGCGCTTCGTGAAGACCATCCCGGCCGACTACAAAATTGCCGACCCCATTAAGAAGAGCCCGAAGGGTTGGACCATGACCCTCGAGCGGCTCGGAAAAAGTGTAAAGGGGCCGCGCGTACTGGACGAGGACGATGAGAAAAAAGACGCCACCGCCGACACCGCCGAAAAGGCACCCGTCGCCCAGAAAAAGAAAAAGTCGCTCGATGAGCTACTCGAAGAAGGGATGGTGTAACCCAACTAAGAACACCGCGCCAAAAGCGCGGTGTTCTTAGCTTAGACATACGCTAAACTAACAATAAAAACATTTGGTATTGTGGCCAACAACATCACTGTCCGCGCCCACCAAGTTTTGATATAACTAGAATCAATAATTGACAATACTAAGATTAAAAATAGAACCATTGTAATCGGTATATATCCATAAATGAGTATTGTCACAATCGTCTCCCCAAATATATTTAAATCTGGAGCTCCACCTCCCATACGACTGAGACCAATAAAGAAATTAACTGGATACAGTATGAATAAATGAATTACCAGAACAGGTCTGATTATTCTCACCTCATTCATAATTAAACCGATTGCTATAATCAGAGGTATAGAAGCGTATACCAACAGTAAACTTTCCATAGTGAAATAATAGCATTTTCTGGTTGGACAAGTGAACCTAAATAAGGTATATTAGCGCCACTTTGCTCTCTTCTCAGGGCAAGTGCCCCGATTTCTCAATACGTATCCCATGCGTATTGAGCCCCTCACTAAATTCACGTTTATGAAGACCAACAAAAGCTATACCAAGCGCATCAAAGTAACCAAGAATGGTAAGTTGGTGGCACGTAAGCCTGGCCAAAACCACTTCAATGCCCGCCAGAGCGGCCAGCAACGTCTACGCCGCAAGCGTACCCAGCTCCTCTCCCTACCGAAGCGTGTTACCCGACGCTTCCTCCCTAAGAGTGGGGCCTAATATTTACCAGTTCTAACGAATACACTATGGCACGAGTAAAAGGAGGAATAATGGCCAACAAGCGCCGTCGTTACATTCTCGAGCAGGTAAAAGGCTACCGCTTTGACCGCTCTAAGAAGAAGCGCGCCGCTCGTGAAGCAATTTTCCACGCTGGCAACCACGCGTTTGCCCACCGCAAAGACAAGAAGAACGACTTTCGTCAGCTCTGGATTGCGCGCATTAATGCCGCCCTTACCCAGCACGATATGAAGTACAGTCGCTTCATTAAAGCGTTGAAGGACAAAAACATCGAGCTTGACCGTAAGATTCTCGCCACCATGGCTAAAGATATGCCCGAGGCATTCGAAACAGTGGTAAAAGCAGTAAAATAAGTACTGCCCAACACAAAAAGCCGCGCTCAAAGAGCGCGGCTTTTTGTGTGGTGGGCCGTTAGCCAAAGATGATGACTTGGGCAAACCAGGTGTAGAGGAGAATCAGAGCAGCAATGAGGAGCGGCCAGAGAGTAAATTGCATAGCCCAGATACGCCCCGCAACCGAAGCGCTGAGGAGTGCCCGTCGGTGCAACACGCGCCCTACTATAAAGAGTCCGGCCAGTACGTAGAGGATGTCGGCCCGCAATTCATGAAACTCAAGCACTGCTAGTACAATAAGAAACAGCGGGATATACTCAGCCGCATTGGCCTGCACGCGTACAATGCGACTGAAGTCACTGCCCTCTGCCCCACTACCTAGCGAGATTTGCTGCTGACCACGCGCCAACGAAACCTTGAGGGAAATAAATACGTACCAGAGGGTCAAGAGACCAGCGGTTAGTAGCGTGACGGGAAGAATCATAATAAAGCTATTTTAGCACACCACTAAAAATCAATCTCGATTTCTTGGTTTTCGGCTGGGGCCATGGCGGGTGCGCCGAGATAGTCGCGCAGTCGCTGCACCAGGTGGAGTGACGCTTTCTCTTCACCCATAGTGACAAAAATGTGCTTAGGATTGGCGTCGCCACGATACACGAGGTTCATAAGCTGGTCGCGGTCGGCGTGGCCCGAGTAGCCACGAATCCGCACCACATTGGCTCGCACCCGGACGTCATCGTCGTCGATAGTGACGTGAGTGGCGCCGTCTTGCAGTAACCGCCCGACGCTGCCAACGGTTTGGTACCCAACCAATAACACGGTGGTGGTCTTCTCCCCCAAAAACTGCTTTTCGTGGGTACGAATGCGACCCCCGTGGCTCATACCGGAACCAGCGATAATAATTTTTGGGCCACCGTAGTGGGCGATTTCGCGAGACTCCTTAACCGACTCCGTAAACGAGAGACCCTCGAAGGCAAAAATGTCGTCGCCGCCCTCGATTTGTTCACGGACTTCGGGTTTTAAATATTCGAGTGAGTGGCGGTAGACGTCGGTGACGCGGATGGCTAACGGGGAGTCGAGAAATGTCTTTACTGGTGGAATGAGTTCTTGTTCGACCATATTATTAATCTCAAACAGCATTGCTTGCGTACGCTCAAGACTGAAGGCAGGAATAATGAGCGTCCCTTGTACTTTGATAGTGTGCTCGATATGTTGGCGTAACAGCTGCGTGCGCTCGGCCACCTCTTCGTGGGTGCGATCGCCGTAAACACTCTCCATAATGAGGTAGTCGTAATCGGTTGGTACCTCTGGTGGAGAGAGTAGCGGTTGAGGCTCGTTGCCGACGTCGCCAGTGCAGACAATCTTTTTGCCATTTCGTTCGATGTGTACCATCGCTGAACCCAAGATGTGACCAGCGTCGGTAAACGTGGTCTGCATGCCGTCGCCGATATCGACCGGCTCATGGTAACCAACTCCCCGCCACATCCTCAGGGCGGCTGCAATGTCGTCTTCGTCGTAAATCGGTACGGTGCCATACTTGCGGGCCTCCATTTCCATAATACCGACCGCATCGTCGAACATAATGGTGGCTAGCTCTCGGGTGGGCGTGGTGGAGTAGATAGCTCCCTGAAAGCCCTCACGTACGAGCTTTGGAATCCGTCCAATGTGGTCGGCGTGGGCGTGTGTCACTAACAGTACATCGATGTCGGCTGGATGGTACGGGAAGGGGTCGGCATTTTGCTGTTTGGCAAAGCGGTCGCCCTGAATGAGTCCGCAGTCGATAAGGACTGCGCGCGCACCCGTGTCGAGCATAAAGTTTGCTCCTGTCACACTCCCCACCCCACCGTAAAAACCGAGTGTTGCCATATCTATATTTTGCGTAAACTATGCCCGAGTAAAAAGCCTACAAACCCACCAATAATACCGACAGTGACATCGAGTACGGTGTCGAGTACAAAGTTATCGGCAATCTGCGCAATCCCAAGCTGCAACTCAAGTATCTCCCAGGCCAGAACGACGACCACTACCGCCGACATTACCGGCACCACAAACTCAAAGCGCTCTGGAATACGACGGATAAAATCGCGGGCGGTAAACACCCCTAGCGCGACAACCGCCCCGCCGAAAAAATGCATGCCGATATCTATCCATTCCCAGCGCCAGTACAAAAAGAAGCGAAGTGCAAGCTGGTGCAGCACCGCCAAGACAAACAACGAGAGTACGAAGAAAACGGTCGTCACTTTCAACATTACTCATCATAGTAGCATTATTACGTATACAAAACCCCCACAATTGTGGGGGTTTTGAGGGAACCACAACGTATGCCCTTGGTAAAAACCAAGTGGGCACCCTTACTGGCTTGTGTCTGAAATTGCGGGGTGACCGCAGTCTCATTACGCACCACGTCTACAGGCAGCCCGTAGAATACGTTTAATCAGAACATACTATGTGGCTCCAGCATAAAGCGTAGCACGAAACCCATCGCAACACCAAAGATCGTCTATTGGTCGTTATTGCGTGCTCCTTTGAATTGTTTATTGCGCTTGTTGCGCCATGATAAGTATCAGCAGCTGCTGGATAAGGGCGATAATCTCATCCCGGGTCATACTAGCCAGGTCGGTGGTAGGACGGCTGGTGATTTCTGCTAAGAACACCTCGGCTACCCAGCCGTCTGGTGACTGGTCGAAGTCAACTTGGACCCACTGGTAACCCCCTTGGGACACGCGAGATTGTGTTGCATCGAAGGTACCTTGGGCTCCTTGGATCTGTACCCCACGGAGGGTGCCGCCAGCGGTGGCTCGGACGTTGAGGTTGTCGGTGGCGCGGACACGGGTCTCGGTTGCACCTGGAGTGATTGCCCTGTCAGCGGTTATACTTTCTGATTGGGTATATGACTCTGCAACGTATCCGACGACACCGTTATCAAAGCGGACACGAATCCAGTTTAGTCCACCTTGCTGTACTGCTGCGGTACCAAGTTTCATACCACGACTACCCACTGACACCATTTGAATCAGTGCACCGCCAGGTGCAGAGCGAACATTAAGGTTTTCGGTAGCACGGAGGCGTTCACCTTGACTGGTGGTAGGGGTTGATGTTACACCAGCCCCATTAGTGGCACCCCTGTTGCTGTTACCAGAGTCATTCCTAGGCTGTTCGCCAGAAATATTTGTAACGGCATCGGTGTTTGGAGTTGAGCGCATTGCCTCTACAGGCTCGGTCGTTTTCGTTGTGGACTCTTCTACTTCAGCTGGTTGTAGAGCGCTCCGATCGCCCGAAAGGATAAACTCGCGAGCCTCTACACTATTTGAGTCACGGGTACCCGAGACCGTAAGTCGTACATACCGGGCCGAGTCAGTAAGGCGTGCTCCGGACCAACGATTAGCAAACCCACTTTCATCTGCAATTAGAGTTCGGTAATTTTCGTTGAGCGTCTGCTTGGCTTGTAGCGACCACCTGCGGGCATGCCACGTACCGACAGTATCACCGAAGAGCTGCGCTTCATCGAGGTCGTAGACGGCGCCCAGGTCAAATTCTACCCAGAAGGACTCGGTTTGATTGCTACCTGTGGTACACCCCCGCGTCACCTCAACACAGCCATCGAAGAGATTCTCGGGACCATGCG